>CAYUKN010000059.1:0-14268 GCA_964445325.1 uncultured Ectothiorhodospiraceae bacterium | reverse complement strand
GCGACGGATCGGTGGCGGTGGGCCGGTGCAGATACAGGCTGAAGTCGTCGGCGAGGACCTTGCGCTCGAAGATGTCGGCCAGGAGCTCGCGATAGCGCGGGCCCAGCACGATGCTGTGATGGGGCACATCGGGATAGCGCCGGTCCGTGCCGAAGTACCACACGAACAGGCTCATCGAGTAGCGCGCGCGCGCGAGCCGGCGCTCGCCCCAGCGCCGCCGGCGCTGATGCGCGAGCAGTTTGCGGTAGGTGCACGCGGCCCCGGCATTGGACACGACCACGTCGGCGTCGATGGCCTCGCCCGAGTCCAGGCGCACGCCCGTCGCGGCCCTGCGGTCGGCGGTGATGCGCTCGACCTCGGCGCCGCAGCGCACCTCGCCACCCTGGCTCCGGATCAGATCGACCAGGCCATCGACGAGCCGGCCCGTGCCGCCCATGGGGAAGTGAACGCCCCAGGCGCGCTCGAGATAGGCGATCAGGCTATAGACCGAGGTCGTGGTGAAGGGATTGCCACCGACCAGCAGCGGATGGAAGCTCAGCGCGATCCGCAGGCGCGGATCGCGCACGTGGCGTGCCGCCATGCGGTAGACGCTGCGATCACTGCGCAGGCGCACGAGCTCAGGCAGCACGCGCAGCATGTCGGTCCAATGGCTGAACGGGCGGTCGCCCAAGCGCTCGAAGCCAACGCGATAGATCGCCTCGCTGGCGGCCATGAAGCGCTCGTAGCCGGCGACATCGGTTGGTGCCAAGCGCGCGACCTCGCCGCGCATGGCGTCGGGATCGCCACTGTAGTCGAGGGTCTCGCCGTCGTCGAAGTGTATCCGGTAGAACGGCGAGATCGGACGCAGATCGATATCGTCGCTGAGGCGCCGGCCCGCCAGGGACCACAGCTCCTCGAACAGGAACGGTGCGGTGACGATCGTCGGGCCCGCGTCGAAGGTGAAGCCGTCTTGCTGGTGGACCGAAGCCCGCCCACCGGGCGCATCGAGGCGTTCCAGCACGGTCACCCGGTAGCCGCGGGCACCGAGGCGCACCGCCGCCGCGAGACCGCCGAACCCGCTCCCGATCACAACGGCGTGCGCGCTTCGCGAAATGGCTGCCCCCCCCGATCGGCGTTTTCGGTGCCGCAGTCAGTCGCTCGACGATGCCGCCTCGGGCGACACCGCGTGATAGGCATCGAGCAAGAGCTGTTGGGCCCGCTCCGGCGCCTCCTCGTGCGCCAGGTGGCCCAATCCCGACAGGCGCTCGACGCGTGCCTCGGGCACCCGCGCGCGCACGGCCTCGGCCCGTTCGGGCGGCACTGCGCGGTCGCCGTTGGCCGCCACGAGCAGCATGGGCACGGGCAGGCGCGGCAGATGCGCCACCAATGGCTGGAGATCCCATTGCGCCATCATGCCGAGCGCGGCCGCAATATGATCGGGGCTCTGCATCAGCCGCGTATAGAGATCCACGCCGCGATCGTCGAGGCGCGAGCCGTTGCTGTGGATCAAACGGCGCACGCGCGCGTGATCGGCGCGCCAGGCGAACGCGCGCGGCGCCAGGGGATTCAAAAACAGCGCCTTCGCGAGCGGCGGGAAAAGATAGCCCGCGAGCGCGGTGAAAGGCAGCAGGGCGCCGTTGATGCTCACCAGTGTCACCGGGCTCAGCGCGCGGTCGATGCAAAGCCGCGCCAGGATCGCCGCGCCCGCGGAGTGACCCGCGACCAGCGATGGTGCGACATCGATTTCGCGCAGCAGTGCCTGGATGCCGGCGGCCATGCCGGGCAGCGAGAGCTGGCGAGTGCTGGGGCGCTCGGTGAAGCCGTGGCCCGGAAGGTCGGGTGCGACCACGGTGAAGTGGCGCGCCAGCAGCGGCAGGAGATCACGCCAGGAATGGGTCGATGCCCCCGTGCCGTGGAGCAACAGCAGCGCCGGGCCGTCACCGCACTGCTGGACGTGCCAGCGCAGGCCCGCGGCCGTGACGAACCGGCTCGCCTCGGCGTTGGGCCAGTCGGCGCGATCGCGGTTCCACTCCAGCGCGCGTGTCACCCTAGCCTCCGCTGCCGCCGCCCTACCCCGACGCGCCCTCGCTGCGCACCACCGCGGACAGGCTGCGCGCGTCACCGTAGGGCAGCGGCAAGTGGCGCGCCCCCATGGCCGCGGCCAGATCGCGCGCCGCGGGGCGCGAGCGTGGCGCGGTATCGACCAGCAAGGCCGTGATACCGGTCGCGAACAGGCGCCGCGCCGCCGCGAAGGCGTCGCGCTCGGCCGCATCGCGGTCGTGGCTGCCGTCGTGCGCAACGTTGGCGCGCCCATCCGTCAGAAACACCACGGTCGGCGTCATGCCGCCGTGCTCGACCCGCTCGGCCAGGCCGGCGGCGGCCTCGATGCCCGCGGCCAGCGGCGTGCCCCCGCCGCCGGGCAGATCGGCGAGCTCGCGCTTGGCGCGCACCAGCGAGCGCGTCGGCGGCAGCAGCTCCTCGGCGCCGGTCCCGCGAAAGCTGATCAGCGCGACCTGGTCGCGGCGCACATAGCAGTCGGCGAGCAACAGCTCGACCGCGCCTTTGGCCTCGGACAGGCGATGGAGCGCGGCCGAGCCGGAGGCATCGACGACGAAGATCGTGACCGTGTCGCGGCGCGTGCGAAACGGCGTGACCCGCAGGTCCTCGCGGCGCACCCGGATGCGCGGCCCATCGTCGCCGGCCTCGGCGCGGCGCAGCGGCTGCCACGGCACCGCCGAGCGCAGTGTCTCGACCACGTTGAGCCGCGCTCGCGGGCCGGGCTCGCCGCGGCGAACGCCGGCGGGGCGTCCCCGCTGGCCCGAGCCCTGCAGCGCCCCGGCCTTGCCCGCCTTCGCCGCCGCACCGCGCGCCGCGCGGGCCTGGCGCGACTGCTCCAGCAGGCCCTCCTCGGGCAGCGCCGCCCGGGCCGCCTCGAGCACGACCTCGGCCATCGCCTCGCTCGGGGCCTGTTCCTCCTCGCTGTCGCCTCCTGCGGACTCGGCCTCGGTTGGGGCTTCCTCGGTCTCCGCCTCGGGTGCCTCCTCGCCTTGCCCGCCGTCCGTCTGCTCGGCATCGCTCGAGGGCGCTTGCTCACCCTGCTCGTCCGAAGACGACTCAGCATCGCCGCCCTCGGACTGGTCCTCGCCGGTCTCGCCGTTGTCGTCATCGCCGGCCTGGTCTTCGCTCGCAGGCATGGCCGTCGCCCGCGGGGCGAGCACCAAGCGGGCGGCGCAGGCGATATCGTCCTCGGCAACCGCCTCGCGGCCGGCGAGCGCGGCGCTCGCGCGCGCCGTGTTGAGCGCGAGTGTCGGTGCGCGCAGCGAGTCGATGCCGAGACTCACGGCGGCGGCGCAAGCGGCCTCGATGGCCTCATCGTCGACCGTCACAGCGCCCACGCGGCCGCGCGCGGCGTCGATGTGCGCCGCGGTAAAGGCGGTCGGCTCCATCTGGCGCGGCGGGATGGGATCGAGTGTGAGGTGCAGGCCCAAGCGGTCGAGCAGAGCGCCGGCCGGGCGGTCGTCGTCGGGGCCCGACTCGTCCAGGGCGATGACGGCGAAGCGGGTGGCGGCCGCTGCCGCACCGCCGCCCGGCTCCACCAGCCCGGTGTCCAGCACGGCGGCGATACGGGCGGCGGTGCCATGCTCGAGGCGCTCGGCCATGGGCACCACCACCAGGCCACCGTCGGCGGTGGCCAGCACGCCGTGCTCGACCACGGGGCGCCCCGCCTGCAGGGTCGCGGTGAGATCGAGGCCGCCTACCAGGCGATCGTCGCCCACGTTGAGCGGCACCCGCGGCATGGGCCGGTCGGGCACGAGCGCGCGCACGATCTCGAGCCAGCGATCGCGCACCGGGCCGGGGCGGGCCCGCACGACAACCCCGCCGAGAGCGGCCGGGTCGACCGCCACCAGCGCCGCGGCGAGCGCGGCGTCGCTCCAGCTGGCCTCGCCGCCGGCCGGCGCGCTCACGCCGCGAACTCCTCCTCCAGGGCACGCTGGACCCGGACCCCGGAGCCCGACTCATCCAGCGGATCGCGGCGGAAGCGGTGGCGCAACGCGGTCGGCGCCACGCGCTGGAGGTGGTCATCGGTGACCGCCTCATCGCCGTCGAGGGCCGCGATGGCCCGCGCAGCGCGCATCAAGGTGAGCTCGCCCCGCAGGCCGTCGGTGCCCAGGCGCATGCACAGCGAGGTCGCACGATTGAGCGCCGCATCGGGCACCGTTACCGAATCGATGCGCCCGCGGGCCGATTCGATCTGGCGCCGCAGGTGGCCGTCCTTGCGCTTGTAGCGCGCCGCGAAGCCCTCGGGGTCGCGCTCGAAGGCATCGCGCCGGCGCACCACCTCGGTCCGGGTCGCCAGATCGGTGGGCGTGGAGATATCGACCGACAGCCCGAAGCGATCGAGCAGCTGCGGCCGCAGCTCACCCTCTTCTGGGTTGCCGCTGCCGATCAGCACGAAGCGGGCCGGGTGGCGCACCGACAGTCCCTCGCGCTCGACGACGTTTTGGCCGGTCGCGGCGACATCGAGCAACAGATCGACCAAATGATCCTCGAGGAGATTGACCTCGTCGATGTAGAGATAGCCGCGGTGCGCGCGCGCCAGCAGCCCCGGCTCGAACGATTTCTCGCCCTGCGTGAGCGCGCGCTCGAGATCGAGCGCGCCCACGACCCGATCCTCGCTCGCCCCCAGCGGCATGTCGGTCACGGGGACGGGCGCTTGGCGCGTCTTGAGCGGCCCCTGCGCGCGCCGCCCGCGGCATTCGTCGCACAGGGCGTCGTCGCTGTCTTCGGGATCGCAGCCGTAGCGGCAGTCACGCACCACGCGCATCTTGGGCAGCAAGCCCGCGAGCGCGCGCACGGCCGTCGACTTACCGGTGCCGCGATCACCGAAGACGAGCACCCCGCCGATCGAGGGATCGACGGCCGTGATCATGAGCGCCAGCTTCATCTCGTCCTGGCCGACGATCGCGGAGAACGGGAAATTGCGCGCCATGGTGAGTTCGTTCCAGTTCTTATGAATGGGCGCCGGATACCACTCGGCGAGGCGGCGCTACCGACCGGCTTCGCCGTCGACGTGCCCGAGCACTAACGCACCGACGCTGGTCGATCGTCATCGGGAAAAGGCTGTCGTAACCCCCTTGGGGCGCGTGACAGCGGTTGCCGAGTATATAGTCCGCAGGGGGTGCAGACCATGGGCGAGCGCGCCCGCGGTTGCAGCGGTGTCTACTGCGCCAGCCAGATCACGATCAACACGACCGCCAGCGCGGCCACGGCCGCGCCGGCGTAGGCGAGGATACGGCCCCGGCCACCGCCCGCGCCCGACGAGCGCCCCGCCGCCGCCGCGGGGTCGGCCTCATGGACGCCGGCGGGATTCTGGGCGAGTTGGTCGACGCGCATGGCGATATAGCGCTCGCGCGCCTGGGCCTCGTCGCCGTCGACCTCCGACATGGCACGGGCCCAGAGCCCGGTATCCATGGCGTTGTCGCGGAATTCCGCCGCCGCCTGGTCGTAGAACTGTTGCTCAGTCATCGCCGATCCCGTTGGAAGCCGCGCGGTTAACCCGCATCAACGCGCACGCGTGGCGTACGCGGTCGAGGCTGCCATAGTCGGCAGCCCGTGCCGAGCCACGCGAGGCGGTATCTGAACCGATCTGAAGTGATCTCAAGACCCGCTCGCGGCATCGCCCGAGCGTGCGTCGGCGCCAGTGCGCGCGAGCGACCAGAGGGCGGCCAGACCGAGGACGACCCCGAAGAGCCAGTGACTCCAGAGGGGGCGCGGCGAGCCCGTAAAGCCCAGGGCGAAGGGTGCCAAAAAAAGGGCGATCGCCAGCGCGAGATTGATCCAGCCCGGGATCTGACCGGGGCGTGGCAGTGCCACCCCGAAGGCCGCCACGGCCAACACGCCGATCGTCCAGGCGCTCACGGCAGGTGCTCCCGCGAGTCCCACGAGCCAAGGACTGACGACCAGGCCGATCGCCAGGACGATCCCGATTCCATCGGGCCAGCGCCAGCGCATAGATCGAAACTCCCCCGACACCAGCACGCGAACGGGTCGATGATAAACCGTCACCGGGCCCCGGTGCCGCCGGTACGACGGGAGACAGGCCGGCGCGCGCTTGTCCCCCGCGCGCGCAGCGCCTTAGGCTCGCGCCGCGCCGAGGCACCGTTTGCCTCGGCGTCATCCGGGCGCGGGCATGCCTGTCCCGCGCCACCGAAGAAGGCGGATCCCGGAGGTAGACTGTTGCTGCGCACGATCGTCATTGCAGGCCTGACACTGGCCCTCGGGGGGTGCAGCTTGTTCGTCGAACGGCCCGACTACGAAGTCGTCGAGCGCCATGACGCATTCGAAGTCCGGCGCTATCCCGCGTATGTGGTCGCCGAGACCGTGGTGCGCGCCGATTTCGAGAGCGTCGGCGACCAGGGCTTCCCCTTGCTCGCCGACTACATTGGTGGCGCCAATCGGGCCAACAAGGAAATCGCGATGACCTCGCCGGTGAACATGGCCCCGGCCGATTCGACCGGTGAGGAAATCGACGCACAGATGCCGGTGGTCCAGGGTCCCAGCGGCGATGACGCGGGCACCTACACCCTCAGCTTCATCATGCCGGCGCAATACACGCTGGAGACCCTGCCCGAGCCCACCGACTCGCGCGTGCGCCTGCGCCGCGTGGACGAGCGCTTGATGGCCGCGCTGCGCTACTCGGGTACCTGGTCGCGAGCGCGCTACCGCAAGCGCGAGTCCAAGCTCTTGGATACCGTGCGCGACGCGGGCCTGGAACCCGTGGGGGATCCGCTGTTTGCCCGCTACAACCCGCCGCTGACGCCCTGGTTCCTGCGGCGCAACGAGGTGCTCGTCGAGGTCGAGCGACGCTGAGGGCCCTCGGCGGCTGCGTGTGTGCGTCGGTGCACCAGCAACAACGCCTCAACCGGGTGCCAAGCGCGAGCCACGCCATGTGGCCCTTCGATCCTGATCATGCCGGTCGCGCGCGAGCGCGACCGGCATACGCGAGTTGCCGCTGCTGCCGAGATGGATTTGCTACAGGCGATGACGGCAGTAGCCGAGGCTATCATCCCCCCTAGATCGGCGCGGGCTCACGCGGTCTCGCCCGCCCGCAACGGCGACGGCAGATGCCGCCCCAGCGCCTCAACCAGCCGGTCGACATGCCCCTGGGTGTGCGCCGCCGACAAGGTCACCCGCAGCCGCGCGGTGTTCGCCGGCACCGTGGGCGGGCGGATCGCGGTGACCAACATGCCCTCGCGCAACAACGCCTCCGACAACGCGAGCGCGCCTTCGGCCGGGCCGACGTGGATGGGCTGGATGGGTGTGCGCGAGGGCATGAGCTCGGCGCCGGCCGCCGCCGCACCCTCGCGGAAGCGCGCGATCAAACGGTTGAGATGGCGCCGCCGGTCGTCGGCGGCCGCGGCGATCGCGAGGCTGGTGCGCGTCGCCTCGGCGACGGCCGCCGGGATCGCGGTGGTGTAGATGTAGGTACGCGCGCCCTGGATCAGGGTCTCGATCAAATCCTCGTCGCCGGCGACGAACGCGCCGGCCGTACCGAACGCCTTGCCCAGCGTGCCCACGACCACCGGAACATCGGCGCTCGAAAGGCCCGCCTCGTCGAGGCTGCCACGCCCACCCTCACCGAGGACGCCGAAGCCGTGGGCGTCGTCGACCATCAATCGGGCGCCGGCGTTGCGGGTAATGCGAGCGAGATCGGTCAGCGGGGCGACGTCGCCGTCCATGCTGAAAACCCCGTCGGTGAGGACGAGGCGCTCGGCGGCGTCGCTGGTGGCCAAGCGCGCGGCGAGATCGTCCGTATCGGCGTGGCGATAGCGGTGGAATTCCACGCGCGGGCGATGGCCCGCGTCGATCAGCGAGGCGTGGTTGAGGCGGTCCTCGAACGCGGCATCGCCGCGCTGCAGCAGGGCCGCGCCGACGCCGAGGTTGGCCATGTAGCCGGTCGAGAACAAAAGGGCGCGCTCACGCCCGGTGAATCCGGCGAGCTCGTCCTCGAGATCGTGGTGGGCGCTGGCGTGGCCGTTGACCAGATGCGCAGCACCGCTGCCCGCACCCCAGCGGCGCGCGCCCCGAGCCATGGCCTCGGCCACGTCGGCGTCGGCGGCCAGGCCGAGATAGTCGTTCGAGCAGAAGGTGGTGACGGCCTGGCCGTCGAGGACCATCTCCGGGCCCTGAGCCGTCTCGGCGATGCGGCGGGCCCGGTAGAGGCGACGCTCACGGCGCTCGTCGAGCCCGGGGCGGAGATCACGCACGGACGCCGCCTCAGGCCGAGGCGTCGTCGACCTCGGCCGCCGCCGGGCAACTGGGCCCGTCGGCGCGCTCGCGCTCGACCGTCTCGGCCTGGAGTCCGAGGCGCGCGAACAGCTGCTCGTCGGCCTCGGTGTCGGGATTGCCTGTGGTCAGCAGCTTCTCGCCATAGAAGATCGAGTTGGCGCCGGCGAAGAAGCAAAGCGCCTGGGTCTCGTCGCTCATCTGCGTCCGCCCGGCAGACAGCCGGACATACGAGCGCGGCATCATGATGCGCGCGACCGCGATGGTGCGCACGAACTCGAGCGGGTCGAGCTCCTCGGTGCCGTACAGCGGTGTGCCCGGCACCTGGATGAGCATGTTGATCGGCACCGAGCCGGGATGGACGGGCTGGTTGGCCAGCTCGACCAACAGGCCGGCGCGGTCGTTGCGCTCCTCGCCCATGCCGACGATGCCGCCGCAGCAGACGTTGATACCGGCCTCGCGCACGTTCGCCAGGGTCTCCTGGCGGTCGCTGTAGGCGCGCGTCGAGATCACGCGCTCGTAGTACTCGGGCGAGCTGTCGAGATTGTGGTTGTAGTAGTCCAGCCCCGCCTCGGCGAGGCGCCGCGCCTGCTCGGCACGCAGCATGCCCAGCGTGACGCAGGTCTCCATGCCGAGCGCCTGCACCGCCTGGATCATCTCGATGACGCGCTCGAGGTTGCGGTCGGTGGGGTTGCGCCAGGCCGCGCCCATGCAAAAGCGCGTAGCGCCGTTGTCGCGCGCCGCCTTGGCCGCCTCGACGACCTCGTCGACCGGCAGGAGGCGCTCGCGCTCGAGGTTGGTGTTGTGGTGGATGCTCTGCGGGCAGTAGGCGCAGTCCTCGGGGCACGCGCCCGTCTTGATCGACAGCAGGGTCGAGATCTGCACGCGGTTGGGATCGAAATGGCGCCGGTGGATCGACTGCGCCTCGAACAGCAAGTCATTGAATGGGCGCGCGAACAGCGCCTCGACTTCGGCGCGCGTCCAATCGTGGCGCGCGGTCACCTGTTGAGTCATTGCCTTTGTTCTCCTGCGTCGGGTCGGGCGTTGCAGCCACGGGCGGCACTCGCAACAATCGGCCGCATGATAGGCGGGGGCTAAGAGCCTGTCCAAGCAAGGCGAGCCCGGATGGGCGTGTCGAACACACCCCTAGTCGGCGCGCCCCGAGACCGCCGAGCGAAGCCACTTTCGACGGACGAAACCGACAGGAGACGACGGGATGTCGTGGCTCGAGCGCTTGTTCCCGCCGCGCTGCCTGTTCTGTGCGGCCCCCGGCAGCGACGGCATGGCCGTGTGCCCCGACTGCCGCTTCGATCTGCCGCGCCAGGGCGCGGCCTGCGTACGCTGCGGTACGCGGCTGCCCGAGACCGCACCTGGTCTAGCCCCGCTGAGTGTCTGCGGCGCGTGCCTGTGGAAGCCACCGCCGTATGCCGCGATTCATGTGGCGTTCGCCTACTCCGCGCCCGTCGATTGGCTGGTGCGCCGGCTCAAGTTCCGCGGCGACTTGGCTGCCGGGCGCCTGCTGGGTGAGCTCGTGGCCCGCGAGCTGCGCCCGCGATTGCCGGCAACGGATGCCGTCGTGGCCGTGCCCTTGCACGATCAGCGCCTGATCGAACGCGGCTTCAACCAGTCGGCCGAGCTCGCCCGGCCGATCGCGCGCGCACTGGGCGCGCCTCTCGCCGCCGACGCACTGGTGCGCAGCCGGGCCACCGTGGCTCAGATGGACTTGCCGGCCCACCGCCGCGGGGTCAACGTGCGCGGGTGTTTCGACGCGGGGCGTGGCGCCCCCGGGGCCAGCGTCATCCTCGTCGACGACGTCGTCACCACCGCCTCGACCGTGCGCGAGGCCGCCCGGCGCCTGACCGCGGCCGGCGCCGAGCGCGTCACCGTGGTCGCCGCCGCACGGGCCTGATGCGACCCCGGGGCCATGCCTGATCAACCGCGGTCGTCCCGGGGCGGGTCGCATTGGAAGTTCGCGACTCAATGGCGGGTCGGACTACAAGTGCGACCCACAGGATGTGATGACCCTCTAAGGCGGTATGAATCAGCCGTTGTCTTTAGACGGCGAGGGCGTAGTCGACGACGATGCTGGCGAAGACGGCGAGGCCGACCCAGGCATTGTTGAGGAAGGCGCGGAAACACAGCGCCGGTTGGCGATCATGGATCAGCACCTGCTGGTAGATGAACAACGCCGCGGCCACGGCGACGCCGACGAAGTAGCTGCCGCCCAGCTCGAAGCGCAGGCCGATGAACACGAGGCCGGTCAGGGTGAGTGCCTGGAACAGCCCCACCATGTGGCGGTCGAACTCGCCGAACAGGATGGCCGTCGATTTCACCCCGATCTGCAGATCGTCGGGCTTGTCCGCCATGGCATACATGGTGTCGTAGCCCACGGTCCACAGCAGGTTGACGATGAAGACCAGCCACGCCAGCGGCGGGACCTCGCCCGTCTGCGCGGCGAACGCCATCGGCACCGCCCAGGAGAACGCCGCCCCCAGCACCACCTGCGGCAGATGGGTGTGGCGCTTGGAGAAGGGGTAGACCACGGCCAGAGCGAGCGCGACGACAGCGAGATAGATCGTCAGCCGGTTGAGTGTGAGCACCAGGGCGAACGCGATCAGCGCCAGGACGATGGCCACGCCCAAGGCCTCGCGCGCACTCACCGCGCCGGTCGCCAGCGGGCGCCGCGCCGTGCGCGTGACATGCGCGTCGATGTGGCGATCGGCAAAGTCGTTGACCGCGCAGCCGGCCGCGCGCATGGCGAACGTGCCCAGGATGAACACGACCAGCACGCCGTAATCCGGCACCCCCTCAGCGGCGAGCCACAAGGCCCATAGCGTCGGCCACAACAACAAATAGGTGCCGATCGGCCGATCCACGCGCGTGAGCACGGCATACTGGCGCAGGCGCTCGAGCACGAACGGGGTGCCCGAGCGATCGGGCTGGCGCGAGGACGATGGATCGACGGCCATGATGCTGGCGTCCGGACAGGCGAACCGCCGGCGAGTCTAATAGCGGGGCGAGGAGACTCCAAGGAGGGGCGACGGGCGACGGGCGAAGGGTGATGGTGGCGGGTGGCGGGCGACGCATTGTGGGTGGCGGGTTATGGGCGATAGCGACGTGATCCGGGTGGCGGCACCAGCCGCAATACCGGAACATGCCACCGGATTCCGCATGGCTCGATCCGGGTTGGGCGCCTCGTTCTACATTTTTTGCCTCTTGGCGCCCTTTGCGCCTTTGCGCGGTCCAGCGCGGTCGGCGCATCCAACAGCACGACGAGGTGGCCTGAGCCGGGGCCAGGCCGTACGATCAAGGTTTTCGAGGAGGTGACATGGCGCACGATTACGATTTGTTGGTGATTGGCGGCGGCAGCGGCGGGCTCGCCTGCGCCCGGCGGGCCGCCAGCCATGGCGCGCGCGCCGCCGTTGTCGAGTTCGACCGGCTAGGTGGTACCTGCGTCAACCGCGGCTGCGTGCCCAAGAAGGTCATGTGGTATGCGGCCTCGCTGGCCCATGCCCTCGACGACGCCCCGGAGTACGGCTTCGACCTCACCGTGCACGGCCATGACTGGCAGAGCCTGGCCGAGAGCCGGGCAGCCTATATCAACCGGCTCAACGACATCTACGCGCGCAATCTCGCCAACGATGGTGTCGAGCACATCGAGGGCCGCGCCCGTCTCGCCGACAGCCGCACGGTCGACGTCGGCGGCACCCACTATCGCGCGAGCCGCATCCTGATCGCGGTCGGCGGCGAGCCCATCGTGCCCGATGTGCCCGGCGCCGAGCTGGGCATCACCTCCGACGGCTTCTTCGAGCTGCCGCAATGCCCCGAGCGCGTCGCCGTCGTCGGCGCCGGCTACATCGCCGTCGAGCTGGCGGGCATGCTCCAGGCCCTGGGCGCGCAGGTCTCGCTCATCATCCGCCGTGACTCGGTGCTGCGCAGCTTCGATGCCGACCTCCAGCAGGCAACCATGGATGCGCTCAAGGCCGACGGTGTGGAGATGGTCACGGGCACCGAGGCCGCCGGGCTGAAACGCGACGGCGACAAGGTCACCTTCGTCGCCCACGACGACACTCGCCTGGAGGGGCTGGACCAGGTGATCTGGGCGATCGGGCGCAAGCCCAAGACCCAGATGCTGGGCCTGGACCGCGCCGGCGTCGCCACCGACGAGCGCGGCCACATCCCGGTGTCGAAGTATCAGGACACCAACGTCGACGGCATCCACGCGCTCGGCGACGTCTGCGGCCATGCCGAGCTCACGCCCGTCGCCATCGCCGCGGGACGCAGACTCGCCGACCGCCTGTTCGGCGGCCAGAGCGACGCCCATCTCGACTACGCGAACATCCCCTCGGTGGTGTTCACGCACCCACCGATGGGCACGGTGGGCGTGAGCGAGGCGGACGCGCGGCGCGACTACGGCGACGCGGCCGTCCGGGTCTATCGCACGCGCTTCACGCCCATGTATCACGCGCTCACCGCGCACAAGACGCCGGCGGTGATGAAGCTCGTGTGCGTGGGCGAGGAAGAGCACATCAAAGGCTGCCACATCTTCGGCCACGGCGCCGACGAGATGATGCAGGGCTTCGCGGTGGCCGTGAAAATGGGCGCACGCAAGGCCGACTTCGACGCCACCGTGGCCATCCACCCGACCAGCGCCGAGGAGCTGGTCACGCTCAAGTGAGGAGATCGCCGATGGCCGTGCGCACGTTCGACAAGATCGATCCCTGGCTGGGCGAGTCGGTCTACATCGACGCCACCGCCGTGGTGATCGGCGACGTCACCCTCGGCGCCAACAGCTCGGTATGGCCGCACGCGGTCGTGCGCGGCGACGTCAACCGCATCCGCATCGGCGAGCGCACCAACATCCAGGACGGGGCGGTGGTGCACGTGACCCACGACGGCGAATTCTCGCCCGGGGGCTACCCCACCACCATCGGCGACGACGTCACCGTGGGCCACCGAGCCATCGTCCATGCCTGCACGATCGAGGATCGGGTGCTCGTCGGCATGGGCGCGATCATCATGGACGGGGCGGTGGCGCGCTCGGACGTCATCATGGGCGCGGGTGCCCTGGTGCCGCCGGGCAAGGAGCTCGCCTCGGGCTGGCTCTACGTAGGCAGTCCGGCCAAGGCGCACCGCGAGCTGTCCGAGGACGAGTACCGCATGCTGCGCTACTCTGCCGCGCACTACACGGAGGTCGCCGCGCGCCACCGCGGCGAAGCGACGAGCTGAAACACCGCGGGCGCGCTAGTCCTCGGCCATCGCCTCGAGGGCGCGCTCCCAGGCCCCCGCCAGCCCCGTGTCAGGCTCACGCGCCGCCCAGCCCACGCGCGCGTCGACACCCGCCGCCGTGAGCTGCTCGCGGAGCATGGCGTTGAGCCTGGCCCCGCCCTGTGGATCACACTCGACCACCAATAAGGCGAAGCGCCGCTCATCAAGGCGCGCCGCGAAATCGGTCTCGCGCACGATGTGTCCCAGGGCCTCGACGGCCGCCGTGGTGCTCGCCTCGGTCGATGAGCCATCGCCGCCGGGCTGCGCCAGCTCGAGCGCGAGCACGCACGCGGGGGCGCCGAAGTGGCGGGCCCGGGCGTCCTCGTTGGCGAGCACACGCTCCCAGCCCGAACGGTCGAGTAGCCCGGTCTCGGCATCGCGCTCGACCTCGTGGCCGCTGGCGGCGAGCCGCCGTTCGTGCTCGGTGACGTCCATCTCGCGGCACAGAACGGTCGACAGGAGCTTGGCGATGAGCTCGATGAGCTCGCGATCGCGGGCCGCCAGGCCGCTGTGCTCGACCGGATCGATGGCGCACAAGGTGCCGAAGACGGTGCCGTCGGGCTGGGTCAGCGGCATGCCGATGTAGGAGCCGATCTCGATCTTCTGACCGATCTCCGCGGAGACGTACTCGGGGATCTCGGTCGCCCGCGGCGCGAATCGGGGGGTTCGGCCCGCGACCATCCGCATGCAGAACGAGTCGGACCAGCGAAACGTCCTCCCCTCAGCGATATCGTA
>CAYUKN010000058.1:9172-14307 GCA_964445325.1 uncultured Ectothiorhodospiraceae bacterium | reverse complement strand
GTCACTGGCGGATCGGACTAAAAGTCCGATCCACAGGATGTGATGAGACCCTGAATTCGCAATACATCAGACCTTCCCTAGGCGCGGGACCCGCCGCGCTCATACACGCAAAAGTAGGTACTGGCGCTCCCACGAGCTGATTACGCGCAGGTACGTGGTGTACTCGGTCCGTTTGGACGCCAGATAGGCCTGCGTGAAGCGCTCGCCCATGAGCTCATGCAGCACGCAGCAGTCCTCCAGCGCGTCGAGGGCACGGCCGAGCTCCGAGGGCAAGTTCTGGCCCGCCGCGTAGCCGACCGTGCCCAGCGGCGCGCGCGGCTCGATCTGCTCGATCATGCCCAGGTAGCCGCACGCCAGATTGGCCGCCATCGCCAGGTAGGGATTGGCATCGGAGCCCGCGATGCGGCTCTCCACACGGGTGGCCTCCTGGCTGCTGTACGGCACGCGCAGACCCACCGTGCGATTGTCGTAACCCCATTCCGTATTGATCGGTGCCGCCAGATTACCCGGCACGAGCCGGCGGTAGGAGTTGACATTGGGCGCCAGGTAGGCGATCGCCGAGGGCAGATAGGTCTGCAGACCGCCGAGATAGTGCTGGAACAGCCGACTCGGCGCACCGGCCTCGTCGACGAACACCGTTTCACCCGTGTTCGAGTCGGTCACGCTCTGGTGGATGTGCAGCGAGCTCCCCGGCTCGCGCTGCATCGGCTTGGCCATGAAGGTCGCGTAAATCCCGAACTCGAACGCGACTTCCCGCAATGTGCGCTTAAACATGAACACCTGATCGGCGAGATGCAGGGGCGAGCCGTGCTGGAAATTGATCTCCATCTGACCCGAGCCTTCCTCCTGGATCAGGGTGTCGATGTCGAGACCCAGCTCCTCGCAGTAGTCGTACATCTTCTCGAACAGCGGGTCGAATTCGTTGACCGCGTCGATGCTGTACGCCTGGTGCGACACGCCCTGGCGACCCGAACGCCCGACCGGCGGTTCGAGCGGATAATCCGAGTCGGTGTTCTTCTGGACGAGGTAGAACTCGACCTCGGGGGCGACAACCGGTGTCCACCCGCGCTCGCGATACAGCTCGATGACCCGCTCCAGGACCTGGCGCGGTGCCAGATCGACCGGATCGCCGTTGAGGTAGTAACAATCATGGATGACCTGCGCCGTTGGCTCCGCCGCCCACGGCACCAGACTCAGCGTGTTCAAGTCGGGGACGAGCTCCATGTCCTGCTCGATCGGGTTCCAGATGCGCTCGTCGTCCTCCGGGTAGTCGCCCGCGGCGGTCTGGATGAAGATCGAGTCGGGAAGACGCGGCCGCCCGGCGTGCAAGTATTTGTCCGCGGGCATGATCTTGCCCTTGGGCGTACCCGTCATATCCGGCACGAGGCACTCGACCTCCGTGATCCCGCGCCGCTCGAACCATTCCTGCATCGGGGTATTACCCTGATCACCCTGCTTGCGCATAAATCACCGTGGCCATCATCCGAGTCCTCCAGGGAGCACTGTCACCGCCGGCGGCAGCCGCGGCCACGGGGCGAACAGTGCTTCCCGCAGCACTCGTAAACCGGCCCGGGGGAACTCTCCCCCGGGCCGCGATTCGCTTCACCGGGACTGCACGTCGGTCCAGAGCTGCTGGAACGTCTGCAGCTGCTCACCCTTGAGGCTGGGCGTGAACTCCAGCCGCTCCATCTGCTCATCCGTCGGCGTCGCCGGCGGCTCTTGCAGCATCGGGTCGAGCATCGGCTGCGCGGCCTCGTTCGGACTGCTGTAGAGCGTCCAGTTCGACAGCTGCGCACCGATCTCCGCACTCAGGATGAAATTGATGAACTTGTGCGCCAGATCCGGATTGGGCGCCTCCGACGGGATCATCATGCTGTCCACCCAGAGCTCGGCGCCCTCTTTCGGGATCGTGAACTCGATATCCTCGTAGGCTTCCGGATCCTCGGACTTGTAGAACAGGTAATCGCCGTTATAGGTCATGCCCGCGTGGATCACGCCCTGCGCGATCTGCTGCAGCTGCGGCGTGCCGTCATTGAAGCCGCTGAAGTTGCTCCGGTTTTTCGTCTCCAGCACCTTCTTGGCGGCCTTCTTCCATTGGCTCTTGTCCTGACACCGATAGCCGAAGCCCATAAAGGCGCAGGTCACGCCCATCGACACTTGGCCGTCGCTCATCATGGCGAACGGATAGTCGGGATTGATCTCCGGATCCAGAAGAATGCCCCAGCTATTGGGCACGTCACCGAGCGACTCGCTGTTGTAGATCAGGCCGGTCGTGCCCCACTGGTAGGCCGCGGTGTACTGATTACCCGGATCGTAGCTCGGGTCCTTGAACCTGGAACCGAGGTTTTCCAGGTTCGGGATCTTCGAGTGATCCAGTTTTTGCACGATGCCGGTCTCGATCAGACGCGGCACGAAATAGTTCGACGGCACGATGATATCGTACTGCGACTTGCCGCCCGAGCGCAGCTTGGAAAACATCTCCGGTAGCGAGTTGTAATTGTTCTGCACGACCTCGACGTCGTGTTTCTTCTCGAATTTCTCAATGATCTCCGGGTCCATGTACTGGGACCAATTGAAGATAAAGAGCTTGTCCTCTTGAGCCTGCGCGGTTACGAACCCACCGAGCGTCAGCACGCCCAAAAGTGAGGTTGCAATCGGTTTCATCATGGTTCTCATAGTACGAGACTCCATTGTCACTTTCGTGACGGTTTGTTCACGGGACGAGCCCGCTGGATGGCGTAGCTGATCGCAGCGGCGGTGAATACCGCCACGATCATCAACGTCGAGATCGCATTGATCTCGGGGGTAATGCCCTTCTTGATCGCGCTCCAGATGAAGATCGGAAGCGTGGTGCTCTCCGGACCGGCGGTGAAGAAGCTTATCACGAAATCGTCGATCGACAGCGTGAACGACAGGAAGAATGCTGATATCAACGCGGCGCGCAATGTAGGCACGATAAAGTACCATGCCCTTTGCCAGGGCTTGGCGTAGAGATCCTGCGTTGCCTCGAACAGCATCGGGTCGAGCTGCAACAAGCGCGAGTAGATCAGTAGCGAGACGAACGGGATCTGGAACGAGACGTGGGCGATGATCATCGTCAAGAGGCCGGGATCGAGTAGCCCGGTGGCCTTGTTGATCTGGACGAAGAAAGTCATCTGCGAGATGCCGTAAACGATATCCGGCATGACGAGGGGCAGATAGATAAACCAGATCAACCAGCCGAGATTGAGGTGGCGGTAGCGATACATTCCATAGCCCAGGATGGTTCCCACCACCGTCGCCAGACACGATGACACGATCGCCAGGACCAGGCTATTGTAGATCGCCGCGACGATGGTCTCGTTGGCGAAGAGTTTGACGTACCACTCCAACGAGAACCCCTGGAACGTCTTGTACGTGCGGGTCGAGTTGAACGAGAACAGCACCACGATCGCCAGAGGCGCGTACAAGAAGAACAGGACCATGTACCACCATAGGCGCAGGCCGCGCTGGAATGTCTTCGTCCTCACAGCACCACCTCCTTGCCTCCACCGAGGCGCCGACCGAGGCGGCGCAAAACGAGCAGGCCGCCGAGCGTCGCCAGGATCATGATCAGGGCCGCGGCGGCTCCGAGTGGCCAGTTCGAGGCCTGGGAGAACTGCCGGGCGACGAGGTTGCCGATCATCATCGACTTGCCGCCGCCTAGCAGCTCGGGGATGACGTACATGCCGAACGCGGGGATCGACACAAGGACGGTGCCTGCCATGAGCCCGGGCAGGGTCTGGGGCAGGACGGCATGGCGGAAGACGTTGATCGGCTTCGCATACAGGTCGTGCGCCGCCTGAACGATCTCCGGGTCGAGCTTCTCGAACGCCGCATAAAGCGGCAGAACCATGAATGGCAGGAAGTTGTAGACCAGGCCGAGCACGACCGCGAAGCTCGACGGGAACAGCCCCATCTCTGTCGGTATGAGGCCGAAACTGGCCGCGAGATTGGAAAAGGGGGTCTTGGGCGCCAGGATGTTCATCCAGCCGAATGCCCGGATGACCTGGTTGGTCCACGAGGGCACCACCACAATGAGCAGCATCAACGGGCGACGCTGCGGCGGCTGGATACTGATGAAATAGGCCAGCGGATAGGCGATCAGGATGACCAGTGCCGTGGCGATAAGGGTCTGCCACACCGAGCGCGCAAGAGTGTACAGGTTACCGGGGCTCCATCCGAGGAAGCCGAAGCCGGCAAGCTCACGGAACGATTGCAGCGTCAGCGGCATCTCGGGCAGCCCGTAAGGGCCGTTCGACATGAAAGCCACCGACATCAGGTAGAAGCTCGGGAGCACCAAGAACAACACGATCCACAGGATGCCCGGCGCGATCGTGCTCATCAGATGGAGCGTCTGTCCCCAGTGGCCCCGGCTACCCGAGACCTTGGTCAGGCGCAGTGACTTACTCATCGAGGAAAACCATGCCGGCGGTATCGACTGCCAGGTGCACGCGCTCACCCGGCTCGTAGTGGGCTTGGCCGCGGTTGCTCACGATGGCCGTGATACGCGAATCGCCGCATTCGAGTTGATACTCGGCAAACGCCCCGCGATAGAGGCGATCGATGATACGGGCGCGGAAGCGGTTGTCGCCGCCATCGTTTTCGGGCAGCAGATCGATGGTCTCGGGACGGATGAGCACGTATTCGCCGGCGGCATCGTTACATCCGGTAAGCGATCCCAACGGCGTATCGAGCGAGCCATCGGAGGCGCGCTCGACGCGGAAGAGATTCGTGTGGCCCATGAATCGAGCCACGAACAGGTTGGCCGGGCGCTCGTAGATGGACTCGGGCGGTCCCACCTGCTGGATCCGGCCATCGTTCATCACCGCGATGCGATCGCTCATGACCATCGCTTCCTGCTGGTCGTGCGTGACGAAAACGAAGGTCATGCCCAGGCGTTGCTGGGTTTGCGAGAGCTCGACCTGCAACGCGCTGCGCAGCCCGGCATCGAGTGCCGATAGCGGCTCGTCGAGCAACAGCAAATCGGGCTCGTTGATGAGCGCACGTGCCAGCGCCACACGCTGCTTCTGACCGCCGGAGAGCTGCGCGATGTCGCGCTCGATGAGGTCGTCGATCTTGATGAATTTCGCGGTCTCGTCGACCCGGCGCTGGCA
>CAYUKN010000058.1:0-9072 GCA_964445325.1 uncultured Ectothiorhodospiraceae bacterium | reverse complement strand
TCGATGTGCTCGAGCGCGACCACGCCACCGGGGAAATGTTTCTGCACGCCCTTCAGCGAGATCGAGGAGGCCTCGCGCGCCTCGCCGCCGGTCGCATTGCGCCGCGCCTCGGCATACGGATCGGCTGGCTTAGCCCCCTGCGCCTCGACCTCGCCCTGGGTGGCCTCGTTCTGTGTCGACTCCAGACTCGTCATGGCTCGACCCCCCTTGGGACCGGTCGCTCAAATCAGGTCCCGCATTTTGTAGAAATTCGTCGCGAGCACGAGCAACGGGGTGCGGAGGCGGCGCCCCCCGGGGAAATCGCGGTGGCGCATGCGGGCGAACACGTCGAAGCGCTGTGCCTGCCCGGCGATCGCCTCGGACAGTAGTCTACCGGCCATACCGGCGATCGCCATGCCCTGCCCCGAATAGCCGTGGGCGAAATAGAGATTGCCTCCGGCACGGCCGAAATGGGGAAAACGATTGAGCGTGATCCCGACCCAGCCGCCCCACATGTGCTCGATCCGCACACCCTCGAGCGCGGGAAAGATTCGCGCCAGCTTGGCCTCCATGCGCCCACGCAGATTGCGTGGCTCGCGTCCGCTGTAACTGACCTGTCCCCCGTAGAGCAGGCGGCGATCGACCGACAGGTGGTAGTAGTCGAGGACGAAATTCGCGTCGGAGACGGCCATGTCGGTCGGCAGGGTGCGCGCGACCCGCTCCTCATCGAGCGGCTCGGTGGCGATCACGTAGTTGCTCACGGGCATGATCTTGGCGCGCAGCCGGGGGTCGAGCTCGTCGAGATAGGCGTTGCATGCGAGCACGACGAAGTCGGCCCGTACCCCGCCGGCGTTGGTGTGAACGAACGCCGGATCACTCCGGTCGATCGCCGTGACCGCACTGTCCTCATGCAGCTCCGCGCCATGATCCTGAGCAGCGCGCGCGAGGCCCAGGGTGTAGTTGAGGGGATGGAGTCGGCCGGCGGCCGGCTCGTAGACGCCACCGATGTAGTAGTCGCTGCAGACGTGCGCCTTAATCGCCTCTTGATCCAGGAGCTCGAGCCCCTCGTAGCCGTACTCCTCGGTCGCCTTGCGCACCCAGTCGCGATACATGCGCATGTGGCGCGGACGGATTGCGGTGTGGACATAGCCCCACTGCAGGTCACAAGGGATGTCGTATTCATGCACGAGCTCGTCGACCAGGCCGATCGCCTCGCGCGACATGTCCCAGACTTGGCGCGCGCCGTCATATCCCAGGCCCTGCTCGACGACATCCATGCCGACACCAAAGCCCGGCATGAGGTGACCGCCGGCACGCCCCGACGCGCCCCATCCGATCCGACCGGCCTCGAGTAATTTGACGTGATAGCCGCGGCGGGCCAGGTGCAGCGCCGCGGAGCAGCCGGTGACGCCGCCGCCGATGACACACACGTCGGCGCGCTGCTGGCCCTCGAGCGCTGCGGTCGGTCCGAGCGAGACCCGCACCGATCGGGCATACCATGAGTCGTCACGTTCACTCATATGGCGGCTGCCCGGTCAGAAGCGGATCCACGTCGTCTTGGTCTGGGTGTACTTGTCGATGGCGTGCAGCGACTTGTCCCGACCGATACCGGACTGCTTGTAGCCGCCGAACGGGACCGTAATGTCGTCGTCGTCGTAGCAGTTCACCCAGACCGTGCCCGCCTGCAGCATGCGCGCGGCCGTATGGGCCTTGCTGATGTCCTGGGTCCAGACAGCGGCGGCCAGACCGAATGGGCTATCGTTGGCAATGCGGACGGCTTCCTCGAAGCCGGATACGCTGATGGCCGAGAGTACGGGGCCGAAGATCTCCTCGCGGGCGATGCTCATCGAGCCGTCGACGTTGTCGAACACCGTGGGCTCGATGAAATAGCCACCGCTGTCGCCGCGGCTGCGCCGGCCCCCGACGCGCAGACGCGCGCCCTCGCGCTCGCCCGACTCGATGTAGCCGAGCACGCGCTCCATCTGCTCGGCGTCCACCATCGCACCGAGACGGGTGGCCGGATCCAGCGGATCCCCCGGCGGGCGCTCGCGTGCATGCGCGACGATGCGCTCGATCATCTCCTCGCGGATCGACTCCTCGACGATCAAGCGCGAGCCCGACATGCAGACCTCGCCCTGGTTGAAGAAGATCGCGTTCGCCGCGGCGCTGGCCGCTTGATCGAGGTTGGGTGCGTCGGCGAGCACGATGTTGGGTGATTTGCCGCCGCACTCGAGTGCGACGTGCTTCATGTTCGACTGACCGGCGTATTGCAGGAACATCTTGCCCACCGGCGCCGACCCCGTGAACGCCAGGGCATCGACGTCCATGTGCAGCCCGAGGGCCTGGCCAGCGGTGGGGCCGAACCCGGGCACAACGTTGAGCACCCCGTCCGGCAGCCCCGCCTCCGCGGCGAGCTCGGCGAAGCGCAATGCGCTCAGCGGGCTTTGCTCGGCCGGCTTGAGCACCACCGAGTTACCCGCGGCCAGCGCCGGCCCCAGCTTCCACGAGGCCATCATCAGCGGGAAATTCCAAGGCACGACCGCGGCGACGACGCCGATGGGCTCGCACGTGATCGTCGCCAGCACCCGGTCGTTGGTCGGCGCCGTCTCGCCGTAGAGCTTGTCGACCGCCTCGGCGTACCAGGCGATGGTGCGTGCGACAAGCGGGATATCGACGCCGCTGGCGTCGGCGATCGGCTTGCCCGTGTCCAGCGTCTCGAGCAAGGCGAGCTCGCCGCGGTGGGCCTCGACGAGCTCGGCCAGGCGCAGCAGGACGGCCTTGCGTTGGCGCGGCTCGAGCCCGGCCCAGCGGCGATCCTCGAACGCGGCCCGGGCGGCGGCGACGGCGCGATCGACGTCGGCGCTGTCGCCTTCGGCGACGTGAGTCGTGACCTCGCCCGTGGCGGGATTGGTCGAGGCGAACGCACGACCCGACTCAGCGTCGCGGAACTGACCGTCGATGAAGGCCTTGTTGCGAAAATCCAGCCGTTCGGCCAGCGCCGCCCAGCTCTCGCGGGTGTCGGGCATCTGCATGGTCCTCCCTCCAGAAACGGCGGTGCCGACCGGCCGTCGGCATCGTAATTTTGTGATCACAATATCGCCGGGGGCGTCGCCGCGCAATCCCTAGGAGCCTGTCCGAGTGATCTGCGCCGTAGCGCGCGCCGTGGGGCCCTAGAGCGCCCCACCCTTTGGCTCGGTATCACCCGACGCGGCGTCGAGATCGCGCCACTCGGCCTCGGTCAGCGAGCCCAGGCCCTCGCGGATATCGGCCTCGATGGCGAAGCGAAGCGCCGCCGGATCGCCACGCTCCAGGGCGCGCAGGGCCTCGGCGTGGCGATCGACGATGTAGTTGACCCCGATATGGCCGATGACGAGGCGCAGGAACGGGCTGAACTGCAGCCAAACGCTCTCGATCAGCGGCATCAGCACCTCGGCCGAGCCCATCTCGTAGAGGCTGTAGTGGAACGCGCGGTGGCGCTTGAGATAGCGCGTCACGTCGCCCTTCTCAACCGCCTCGTCGATCTCGGCATCCAGCCGCCGCAGGCGCTCGAGCAGGGCGGCATCGACCGAGGGCAGCGCGCGCTCGGCCGCCAGGGTCTCCAGCGATACCCGGGCGGCGCACAAATCGTCGAACTTGCGCCGCGTCATGTTCGGCACGCTCACACGGCGATTGCCGCGAACCTCGAGGGCGCGTTCCGAGACCAGGCGCCGCAAGGCCTCGCGCACGGGCGTCGGGCTGACGCCCAGCATGGTCGCGATGCCGCGCAGGGTCACGCTGCGGCCAGGCACGAACTGGCCGATCAGGATCCGCTCCTTGAGCTGACGATAGACCCATTCCTGGACGGTGATCGCACCGTCTTCGGGACCAGCTTGGTAGGTGCCGGAAGCAACGGGGTCGAACATGGAGCGGTGCCTCTCGCCTAGGAACGCCGACGCCGCGAGCGTAGCAAATTTGATCACAGTCTGTTGCGGGATGCCGTACCTGCTGCTAGCTTGTGATCACACATAGGCGCGGATCGACGGCGGTCGATGCGCTACGTCGCAAGAGAGAGGGCCCCATGGCGGCATCGAGGGACACCACGGCCGCGGCGAGCGAGGTCACGCGCTTGCTGGAGGCGTATCCCGATCTGGAGTACGTCGAGGCCTTTATCACCGACGTCAACGGCATGGCCCGCGGCAAGCGGGTCCCGGCGAGCGCCCTGCCGCGTCTCTTCGAGTCGGGGCTGTGCCTGCCTGCCTCGACCCTGGTGCTCGACGTCTGGGGCAACGAGGTCGAGGAGACCGGGCTGGTGTTCGCCACGGGCGACGCCGACCACCCGTGCTACCCGGTAGCCGACAGCCTGCGCCCGTTGCCCTGGACCGAGGGGCGCGCGGGTCAGCTACTGCTGCGCATGGACGACCCGCAGGGCCAGCCCTATCACGCCGACCCGCGCAATCGGTTGGCGTCCGTGGCCGAGCGCTTTCGCCGGCGCGGTCAGCGCCCGGTGATCGCCACCGAGCTCGAGTTCCGGCTGTTCGAGCCGTCCAACGCATCCGACGGCGCTCCGCAACCGCCGCGACGCCTCGATCGCGGCACCGGCTCGCAGTTGTTCGGGCTGGACGAGCTCGACGTGATGGGTGAGGTGTTCTCGGCATTCGACCACGCGTGCCGCGGGCAAGGCCTGCCCGCCGACACCGTCATCGCCGAGCAGAGCGTGGGCCAGTACGAGGTCAACCTGCGCCATGTCGACGACCCCGTGCTCGCAGCCGACCACGCCATCCTGCTCAAACGCACGATCAAGGCGGTGGCGCGACGCCACGGCCTGATGGCGAGCTTCATGGCCAAGCCGTTCGGCGACCAGGCGGGCAACGGGCTGCACGTGCACGCGAGCCTGCTCGACGACGACGGCGACAACATCTTCACTGACGGTACGGCGCCGACCCGCGCCCTGCATCATGCCGTCGGCGGCCTCATGGAGACGATGAACGACGCGGCGGTGGTATTCGCCCCGCATGCGAACTCGTGGCGCCGGTTCCAAGAGGGCGCTCACGTGCCCATGGGCCCGACCTGGGGCTTCGACAACCGCACCACCGCTGTTCGAGTGCCCCTGTCGAGCCCGGCCGCAACGCGCGTCGAGCATCGCGTCGCCGGCGCCGACGCCAACCCCTATCTCGCCGTCGCCGCCGTGCTCGCCGGTATCGATCACGGCTTGACCAACGCGCTCGAGCCCCCGCCGGAGACGCGCGGCTCGGCGTTCGCCCAACCCACGCCCGGACTGCCCGCGACCTGGGAGCACGCCCTCGAGCGCTTCGACCGATCCGATTTCATCGGGGAATACTTCGGCGACGCTTATCGCAAGCTCTTCAGCGCCTGCAAGCGCCAGGAGCAGGCCCGCTTCCGGCGCCACATCCCGTCCTTCGAATACGACACATACCTGGGTGCGATCTGATATGAACGCCACCGCCGAATCGGTCATGCAGCGCAATCACACGCACCCGAGGGGCAGCCCCCACGAGCACGCCGACTCGTGGTATGCGGCGACGGCCAAGCCCAGCCCCGAACGCCCCATGCTCGACACCGATGCCAGCGCCGACGTGTGTGTCGTCGGTGCGGGCTTCTCGGGGATGTCGACGGCCTTGCATCTGGCCGAACGGGGCTACTCGGTCACCGTCCTCGAGGCCGCCCGCGTGGGCTGGGGCGCGTCCGGGCGCAACGGGGGCCAGCTCATCAACGGCTACAGCCGCGATCTCGACGTCATCGAGAAGCGCTACGGCGAGCAGGCGGCTCGGGCATTGGGCGCGATGGCCTTCGAGGGCGCCGGCATCATCCGCGAGCTGGTCGAGCGCTACGGCATCGACTGCGATCTGCGCCGCGGTGGTGTCTTCGCAGCGTTCAATCAGCGCCAGCTCAGCGAGCTGGCAAAGCAGAAGAGCGAATGGGAGGCCTACGGCCACGACAGCCTCGAGCTACTCGACGCCGAATCCATCCGCAAGCACGTCACGACCGATCTCTACCAGGGTGGGCTCTACGATGGCTGGAGCGGCCACGTCCACCCGCTCAACCTGGTCCTCGGCGAGGCGGCCGCATTCGAATCACTAGGCGGCACGATCCACGAGCAATCGCCCGCCACCCGGGTCGAGTCGGGCGATCCGCCCATCGTCCATACGGCCAACGGCTCGGTGCGCGCGCGCCATGTCGTGCTCTGCGGCAACGCCTATCTCGGCGACACGGTGCCCACGCTGCGCGATCGCGTCATGCCGGTGAGCACGCAGATGATCGCGACCGAGCCGCTGGATCCGGCGACCATCGAGCGCCTGTTCCCCACGGGCATCTGTGTCGAGGACTGCAACTACATCCTCGACTACTATCGCCCCTCAGCGGACAACCGTATCCTCTTCGGCGGCGGCACGATCTACGGCGGTGTCACGCCGGACGACATCGTGGGCAAGCTGCGCCCGCACTTGGCGCGCACCTTCCCGGAGCTCGCCGACGTCGGCATCGACTACGCGTGGAGCGGGAATTTCGCCCTGACGCTCACACGCATTCCGCACATGGGGCGCCTCAGCGACTCGGTGTACTTCACGCACGGCTACAGCGGCCACGGGGTGACGACGACCCATCTCGCGGGCCGGCTGATCGCCGAGTCCATCGACAGCGCCAGCGATCGGTTCGAGACCTTCGCCTCGCTGCGTAATTACCCGTTCCCGGGCGGGCGGGCACTGCGGGTGCCGCTGACCATGCTCGGCGCCTGGTACTACATGGCGAAGGAGAAGCTGGGATTGTGAATACCCGAATGGACCGCCCCGCATGAGCGAGCACGTGCACGGCGACCAAGCGTTCCGCGCCGACAGCCTGTATGGGCGTCAGCCGGAGATGACCTATGCCGGCGCCCCGAGCTTCCTGCGCCGCCGCTACACGCGCGCGATCGAGGGGGCCGACCTCGTGGTCAGCGGCCTGCCCTTCGATCTCGCGACGACGAATCGACCGGGCGCGCGCTTCGGGCCCCAAGCGATCCGCGCGGCGTCGGCCCAGCTCGCCGAGCTCGACGCCTTCCCCTGGGGCTTCGACCCGTTCGACCACCTGGCGGTGGCCGATTGGGGCGATTGCTACCTGCCGCCGGGCCAGCCCGCGGCGATGGAGGAGGCCATGCTCGCGCATGCCCGCGGCATCCTCGCCAGTGGCGCGGGCATGGTCACCTTCGGCGGCGACCATTATGTGACCTGGCCCTTGCTGCGCGCCCACGCCGAGCGTTTCGGCCCGCTGGCGCTGATCCAGTTCGACGCCCACACGGACACTTGGTCCGACGCGGGCCGCCCGATCGACCATGGCACCATGATTGGCCGGGCGGTCGACGACGGGGTGATCGACGCCAGCCGCTCGGTGCAGATCGGCATCCGTACCCACGCCCCCGATTTCGGTTTCAACGTGCTCGATGCACCCTGGATCCATGCCAACGGCCCGGCGGCCGTGATCGAGCGCGTCGCGGCGATCGTCGGCTCTCGGCCGGCCTACCTGACCTTCGATATCGACTGCCTCGATCCGGCTTTCGCACCGGGCACGGGGACACCGGTGGCCGGCGGGCTGAGCTCGGCCCAGGCCCTGGCCGTGATGCGCGCGTTGGGCGAGATCCGCCTCGTGGGGATGGACGTCGTCGAGGTCGCGCCCGCTTACGATCACGGCCAGATCACGGCCCTGGCGGCGGCGACCCTCGCCCACGACTACATCTGCCTGCACGCCGACGCCAAGCGCCGCGGCGGCCACAGCGTCGGCGCGGACGAGCGTCGCTGAGGGCCAGGCGCGTGCGAGATCGCCTGCGCCGGATGCGCCATCGAATCCTGCCGGGCCGCGGCGCTACCGTGGGGATAGCGCAAGGGCCCGGATCACAACATCGGCAACAGGGGTAACAGCCATGGCTTATGCCTACGATCCGAGCGCCGCGCCAGAGCGGCTCGACGCGTTCTGGATGCCATTCACCGACAACCAGTACTTCAAGCGCGACCCGCGCATGCTTGTCGCCGCCGACGGTGTCACGTTGACCGCCGACGACGGCCATCAGGTCCTCGACGGCACCGCCGGGCTCTGGTGCGTCAACGCGGGCCACGGGCGCAGCGAGATCGCCGACGCGGTGCACAAGCAATTGACCACGCTCGACTATGGCCCGCCATTCCAGATGGGCAACCCGGTCGCGTTCCGCTTCGCCGAGCGCTTGGCCGACTACCTGCCGCAGGGCCTGGACCGGGTATTCTTCACCAACTCGGGCTCCGAGGCGGTCGACTCGGCGCTCAAGATCGCCCGCGCCTACCAGCATGCACGCGGCCAGCCCGGGCGCTGGCGCTTGATCGGGCGCGAGAAGGGCTACCACGGGGTCAACTTCGGCGGGATCTCGGTCGGCGGTATCGTCAACAACCGGCGCAAATTCGGCCCGATGGTCGCCGGCACCGACCACCTACCCCATACACACGATCTCGAGCGCAACGCCTTCTCCCAGGGGCTACCGCCGCACGGCGCCGAGCTCGCCGACGAGCTCGAGCGCATCGTCAATCTACACGGACCCGAGACGGTCGCCGCGGTCATCGTGGAGCCGTTCGCGGGCTCGGCCGGTGTGCTGCTGCCGCCGCAAGGCTATCTTGAGCGCCTGCGCGCGATCTGTGACCGCCACGACATCCTGCTCATCTTCGACGAGGTCATCAGCGCCTTCGGTCGCGTGGGCGAGCCATTCGGTGCCCAGCGCTTCGGCGTCATGCCCGACATGATCACCATGGCCAAGGGCATCACCAACGGCGTGGTCCCGATGGGTGCGGTCGCCGTGCGCCGCGACATCCATGACGCGTTCATGCAGGGAGAGGGCAAAGGCCCCGCCATCGAGCTCGCCCACGGCTACACCTACTCGGGGCACCCCACGGCCTGCGCCGCCGGCCTGGCCACGCTCGACATCTACGAGCGCGAGGGCCTGCTCCAGCGCGCGCGCGAGCTCGAGGCGCACTGGTCGCGCCAGGCGCATACGCTCGATACGGCACCCAACGTCATCGACGTACGCGATCTCGGCCTCGTCGGGGCCATCGAGCTGCAACCCAGGCCCGGAGCCCCCGGCCACCGCGCCTTCGAGATCTTCCG
>CAYUKN010000057.1:6358-14552 GCA_964445325.1 uncultured Ectothiorhodospiraceae bacterium | reverse complement strand
GAGCGGGCCGTCGAACCCGCGGGGTTCCCCGTGAGCAAAAGCCGGCCTACACAAAACAGTGCTGGCTAGGATTCCGAATGCCGGTTGTTGCTTGCGGCTCGATCCTGCGCCTTCGCCTCGTCCGGCTAAGCCAACCTTGAGACCAAGGGGCGTCCTGCGAACAAAAACCGGCCCACGCACAACACGCGGCGGTCGTTCGTGTTCGGGTGGTTGGACGCTGTGCATCACTCGGGCCCCACCCGCACGCGCGGGTCCAGGATGGCGTAGAGGATGTCGAGGACGAACACGGTCACCGCCAGCAGGTAGGCGAAGATCACCACGCCGCCGATGATCACGGGCGTGTCGCGGTGGCCGATGGCCTGGAACAGGAGCGTGCCCAGGCCCGGCCAGTTGAACACCTGCTCCAGGATGATCGCCCCGCTCCACAGGCCGATGAGCATGAGCAGGAAGCTCGTCACGATGGGCGCGAGCGTCGGCCGCAGGATGTAGCGGCGCTCGACCCGGCCCTCCGGCAAGCCCTTGGCGCGCGCCATCTCGACATAGTCCTCGCTCGAGTGGATCAAGAAGAACGTGCGCCACGAGTAGATCGAGATGAAGATCTGCGCGATGAACATCGCCGCCACGGGCAGGATCATGTGCTCGAGCACCGACAGCGCATAGGCCCCGGTGCCCTCGGGCGGGGGCACGTCGACCATGCCCCCGGCGGGCAGCACGGGCACAACGAAGGCGAACAAAAGAATCAAAAAGATGCCGTAGAACCATCCCGGCGCCGCCGAGCTCGGCGCCAGACCGATGACGGTGCGATCGAGGGCGCTGCCGTAGCGCCGCGACAG
This sequence comes from uncultured Ectothiorhodospiraceae bacterium, assembly GCA_964445325.1. Lineage (GTDB taxonomy): Bacteria > Pseudomonadota > Gammaproteobacteria > XJ16 > Halofilaceae > Halofilum. The sequence continues at coordinate 13,719 of CAYUKN010000057.1, read as the reverse complement.
CCGCAGCGCGATGAACACCGACGTGAAGAACACCAGCAGATTGGCCGTGCCGAACAGCAGCAGCGTCGCCGGCAAGCGCTCACCAATGATGGCGTAGACCTGGCGCGAGCCCCGGTCGCTGCTCATCTGCTCCGCGCGGCCCAGATTGAGCCACATCGCCTGCTCGAGGTAGTCGAAGCTGCGCCAGATGAAGGGCTCGTCCAGGTTGAGGCGCTCGATCTCGAGCTGGACGCGCTCTTGGATGAGCTTGTTGCGCTCCTCCGAGCTCAAGTCGTTGTGCTCGGGATTGGCGCGCACCGCCTCGGCGACCTTCGTCTGGATCTGCACGCGGCGGATCTCGTCGACCTGGCCGCCCATGTTGGCCACGAGGATCGTCAGATACACGCCGATGAGCACGGTTACCAGCAGGGCGATCACGCGCTTGCCCATGAACAGCGCCAGGCGCCGCAGATCGCGCCCGATCCCGGTGCCGCCCATGCGGTTGATCACGCTCGCGGCACTCACTCGCTATCCTCCGCGTCACCGGGGACCGTGGCGAAGGCGTGACTGGCGAAGCGCGGCAGGGCCACCCGGTTCGACTTCAGCGTGACCTCGAGGCGGTTGGCGCCGGCTCGCAGGCCGTCGATGCGCTCGGCGTCGATGGCGATCGACCACTGGCCGCGCTCGTCGAAGCGGGCCTCGCCGCGATCGACCACGGCACCGCCGCCGTCGAGCAGGAGATAGTCGACCCGGTCGACCGCCTCTCGTGGGTAGGGGGCGCCGTCGGCGGTGACCTCGATAGCGAAGCGTGCGTCCTCGTCGAGGTCCAGGGTCATCGGGCCCTCGATGGCGAGTTCGGGGATCCCCGCCTGGGCGCGACCGAGCCACTTGTCGGCCGTATCGGGGAAATCGGGGTTGCGCCGCAGCACGAGCGTGCCGGCGACCGGGTGCAGCGAGTCCAGATACAACGGGCCGTCGCTGACCCAGAAGTGGTCGTGGGCGTCGCGCCAATCGCCCAGCGCCTGATAGCGCGCCTCGGCCTCGCCCGCCTCGATATAGGGGCCGAGGGTATCGGCGAACGGGATCCAGCCCGCCTCGCCGGCCTCGCGGCGATGGCGGTCGAGGATGTCGAGGCTCGGGCCGGACACCAGGCTGAGCCAGGGCACGCTCTCGCGGTCGGCCTTGTCCGAGGAGAACGCCAGCTCGCCCGAGCGCTCCGCGCGGATGCCCAGCGCCAGCGTATGCCATGGCGTCACGCCGGGCGTGCGCGCCGCGACGATCGATTCGGCATCGGGGAAGATCTGGTCGCTGTAGACCTCGACGACCAGCGGCTCGCGCTCGACGATGCGCCAGCCCTTGAAGTGGCGGTCGAAGGTCTTGAAGTTGGGCACGTGGCTGGCGTCGAACAGTGGGCTGGCCTCGTCCGCGCGCACGAACTGCAGGATGTAGGGCAGCACCAGGTCCGCCAGCGACATGCTCGTGCCATCGTGCCACTCGCGCTCGAGATAGCCGTCCTCGTAGCGGATCCGCGTGCGGGTGCGCGCGGTCAGCGGCTCACCTTCGGTGCGCTCGGCTGCCGTGACGAAGCGCTTGGCATCGGCGTCCCAGTCGACCCAGGCGTCGTCGGGCACGGTGATGCGCTCGCGCTCGGTGAGCGCCACCCACTCGTGGGTTCGCTGCACGGGCGTGCCCTCGGTTACCGCGACCTCGGCGCCGGCGATGCGCTGCGGGTGATAGAGTCCGGTGTTGGGGTCGGGTAGCAGCGGCTCGTCGCGCAGCCCGTTGATGATCATCTGGTCGAAGATCCAGTTGGTGCCGGCGACGGGATTCCAGGGCTCGGTGAGCACGCTGGGGGCACTGATGGTCATCTGGCCGCCGACCCGGTCACGAAAGCGCAGCGTGTAGGGCCACAGGCGCGAGCCCGCGATGCCGCCGGCGAGGTCGCTGGCCAGCGCGACGTCCGAGGCGCGCGGCCATAGATTGAGCTGGTCGACGAGCCAGACGCGCGCGGAGTTCTCCATGGCCATCTCGAGGGCCCGGCGCATCAAGTCCTGACGCTGCGCCCAGGTGCTGTAGTCGCGGCGCTCGAGGCGTTGGGCGACCTCGCTGAACGCCTCGCTGGGCTCGTAGGCCTGCCACAGCGGGAACGGTCGGCCTGCGGGCGTGTAGTAACCGGCGAAGTTCTGGGCCTCGTCGCGGTTGATCACGGTCGAGATCCAGCCGCCCGTGTAGATGTGCCAGCGCCCCGCCTTGGGCGGGCTCGAGATCCAGATGGGCGAGGCCTGCTCCGCCGTGCGGTACATGCGCTCGATGGTGAAGCCGAGATCGTCGAGCAGGTTGGCCACGTAATCGCCGACTTGTTTGCGTGCGTCCTCGGTGCGGATGAGGATCTTCAGCGTGACCGGCTTGCCCTGATAGCGCCAGTCGCCGTCGACGCGCTCGGCGCCCAGCGCCTGCATCTCCTCGGTGATCACGCGCTCGGCCTTGGCGGGCTTGTGGCCGTACTCGAGCTCGAGCTCGCGCGCCACGGCGGACAGGCGGGCGTAGTCGGGGAAGGCGGTCGACAGCGGCAGATAGCGCGGCTCGGCGAGGCCGCCGTAGAGCTCGTCGGCGATGTGCTGGCGATCGACCAGCCAGTTCATCGCCTCGCGGATCGCCGGCACCGCGAACGGATTGAGCTGGCCCTCGGCGAGCTCGGGGCCGGCGGGATTGAGCGTGAGCTCGGCCGAGGAGCCGTAGGAGAGTTGGTAGGCGGCGCGCTCGGACTGGCGCAGCTGGCGATAGAGGGTCTTGTTGCTCACGCCCTGGGCGAGCACGTCGCGCTCACCCGTCTCGATCTGGCCGACGGCCTTGCCCGGGTCGCCCTCCTCGGTGAACACGACGCTGTCGACCACCGAGCCGTGGCGCTCCGAGGGCTCGCCCGCGCTCGTGCCCGCGCGCTCGCGTGACGGGGTCTCGCCCGTGGCGGAATCGCCGCCCGCGGCGAGCCATAGGATGACGGCCAAGCCCAGTGCGAGCGCCGCCACGATCCCCATGCGCCGCAGCGTCATGGCGGATCAGCGTTGGCGCGCGGGCCGGGCGGCATCGGCGCGCGCGCCGATCGGCCCGACGCTGATGTGTGGCGGGATGGGCCGGGGCAACAACGGGGGTCGCCTCGGTGGCCCGCCTATTCGGCGGCCTGGGGCCCCATCTGCGACTGGCGGTAGTTTTCGATACCGATGTCGTCGATCAGGCCCAGCTGCGTCTCGAGGAAGTCGTGGTGGCTCTCCTCGTCGCGCAGCAGCTGGCCGAACAGATCGCGGCTCGGGTAGTCCTGCGCCTTCTCGCAGTAGGCCATGGCCTCCTTGTACAGGGCGATTGCCTCCTTTTCGGCGGCCAGGTCGTTCTCCAGGATCTCCTGGACGTTCTCACCGACACGCAGCTTGTCGAGCTCCTGCAGATTCGGCAGCCCCTCGAGGAACAGGATGCGCTTGATGAAGCGATCGGCGTGCTGCATCTCCTCGATCCCCTCGTTGCCCTCGATCTGCGAGAGCTTGTTGAGGCCCCAGTCCTCGAGCATGCGCGAGTGCAGCATGTACTGGTTGATCGCTGTGAGCTCGCTGCGCAGCCCTTTCTGGAGATACTCAATGACCTTCTTATCGCCTTGCATGGATTACCTCGCTGGTGTCCGGCGGGCCGACACCGGGGGTGACGCCCTGTTTGTACGAGAACCTATCGGGCCAAGCCAGCGGGGTCAACGTCGTGACCGCGGCACTGCCCGCTCGATCCGTGTTTCCCACCCGTTGTGCGAGCCCGTATCCTGCGCCCGACAGGCCGCCAATATAGCAGCCGGGCCCAACGGGCCCAGCGTGGGACCAAATGACGGAATCCTCTTTTCTCGCACCGTTTTATTCGGTGACCGGCGACGGCGGGATCCGTGTGGCCGCGGAGCAGGGCAGCCGATTCGCCAAGGACGTCGCGGGCGATTACAACTACATCCACGATCCCGACTCGAAGCGCTTCTGCGTGCCGGGTGACCTGCTGGCGGCTCTGGTGCTGGAACACTACGGCCTGTCCGAACACATGCGCTTCCACTTTCGCGGCATGGTGGGCGCGGATGTGGCCCTCTATTTCCCGAACGACGCCGGCGACGCGTTCGACATCACCGACGCCGATGGCAAGGTCCATCTCCACGTCGAGCGCAGTGGTGCGACCCAGAGCGAGCCCAACGCGGTCGCCGGTTTCGTGCGCCAGTATGTCGCCCTGTCGGGCCAGACCTTCCCCCACTATCTCAAGCCCCTGATGGCCGAGCACGGCGTGATGTTCAATCCGGAGCGCCCGCTGGTGATCTACGACCGGATGGAGTTCGATCTCGAGCGCCTCGACTTCGGCAAGCCGGAGCTCGCCTTCGACGGCGGCCGCCTCGACGCCTCGGCCAAGCGCGCCGATGTCGCCGTGCGTTTTTCCATCACGGCCGATGACGTCCCCGTGGGCACGGCGGCCAAGCACCTCCTCATCAGCGGTCTGCGCGCCTATGACGAGGCGCAGATGGCGGCCGTGATCGAGGCGTTCAACGAGCGCAGGGCGCGCCTCGAGGCCGAGCGCTCGCAGCGCTGAGGCCCGCGCCGTCCGCCCGAACATGCCCCGCGTCGATCTAGGCGACGGCAGCGATCTCCACATCGCCCACTGGGCCGGCGATGACGGCGCTGCCCCCGTGCTCATGCTCCACGGTGCGGTCGAGAACGGCCGGATCTTCTACAGCCGCTCGGGCCGGGGGCTCGCCCCCTATCTCGCCGCACTCGGCTTCGACGTCCACGTCCTGGATCTGCGAGGCCGGGGCAGCAGTCGCCCCCCGATCGGCCGCGGCAGCCGCCACGGCCAGTATGAGTCCATCGTCGAGGAGCTCCCGGCCGCCGCGGCGCACGTCGCGGCGGTCGCCGGGCAGCGCCCGCAGCACTGGGTGGCGCACTCCTGGGGCGGCGTGCTCATGGCCGCCATGCTGGCGCGCTTGCCGGCCTGGCGCGCGCACGTGGCCTCGCTGACCTTTTTCGGCGCCAAGCGCGCTGTGCGCGTGCACACGCGCGAGCGCTGGCTCTACATCGACGGCGTATGGTTCACCCTGGCGCCGCTGCTGACGGCGCTGGCGGGGTATCTGCCGGCGCGTGCCCTGCGCATGGGCTCGGACAACGAGACCCGGCGCTCGCACCGCGACAGCGCCGCCTGGATCCGCCCGGTCCCATGGCGCGATCCGCGTGACGGCTTCGATTACGCCGCGGCGCTGGCGGGCGCCGAGCTGCCGCCGTTGCTGGCGCTGGCTGGCGCCAGCGACAGGGCCCTGGGCCACCCGGGCGACGTTGCCGATTTCGTGGCCGAGTGCGGTCGGGGCACCAGGCGAGTCGAGCTATTGGCGCGCGCGACCGGTTACGCGCGCGATTACGGCCACGTCGACATGCTCACGGCGCGCGAGGCGGTCGACGATCACTTCCCCTTGGTCGCCGACTGGATGATGCGCAGGGCCACCGGCGGCTGACGCGGGCCTGATCCGGCGACACGCGCCGCCGGGATCGGGTCACACGAGGCCATCCACGACCGGCGCTTGCGCTATCGCATGGCGGTCGGGGGCCGCGGCGTCTCCCTCGGCCTCGTGCTGCCAGAACCCGGAATACGTGAGCTGCGCGGCGAGGGTGCGCCGATCGCCCGCCCAGGGCGGTACATGGCGTGGCGGCGCGAGGGTGCCGTCAACGGCGAGATGGGCCAAAAGATGGGTGTCCTCCAGCGCGATCTTGCCCGTGAACAACAGCGGCAGCAGATCGAGCCGGCCCGACGCCGTCGCCGCTTGCAGGAAGGCGTGCACCCGTACCAGCCCGGCCAGGTAGACGACATCCTTGGTGAACGCGATACCGCCGTCGACTCGGCCGCCGCGGAACACCCGTTGGGTGTTGTCGAACGCCGCGTCGGCGTCGTCGGTGCGTTCGAGGAAGAAGCGATACACCTCGACGAAGTCGGCGCCGTCCAGGGCGCGCGCGATCGCGAGCACGCGATGCGCGAGGCGCTGCAAGCGCTCCAACGACAAGCGCCCCGTGACGTGCTCGGCGAACACGGCGAGCCCTTCCTGGGTCGCCGTGGTGCCCGGATGGGCCCGCGCGAGCAGGGGCAGCTGGCGCTGAGCGCGACCGTTGAGCGTGGTCAGGACGTGCACATACACCTCGTGGACCACCAGTTGCGCGAGATCGCGCTCGCTGAAGCGTGCCCGGGCGCGCACGCGCACCGTCTCCGGCCCGGCGAGGACGTTGGCGGCGAGGCCGTCGACGACGATGACCTCGGGGGCGTCGGTGCCGAACGCCTGCGCCATGGCGGCGCGCAGATGGGTCGCGAGGGTGTCGGCATCGTAGTCTTCCGCGGCGGCCGTGCCGGGGGTCTCAGGGCCCAGCGAGGCCGCGTTTTGGTCGATGCGGTGCGCCAGCCGGCATGCGGCTGCACCGGCGCCGCCGGCTTCGTCGGGTGCGCCGAACAGGTGGCGCGAGTGCTCGACGAATGCGGGCGTACCCGCCGCAGCGAGCGTCAGCGCGCCCGACTCGATCGCATCGGCCTGGCGCGCGAGCCATTGCTCGAGTGGCCCGTCCGCGCTGCCCAGGCGCTTGCGCGCGCGCTCGACTCGGGTGCGCACGGGGCGATCGTCGAACACCGGGGGATCGACGGGCGGCAGCGCCGCGGCGTCGTGGTCGAAGAAGGCTTGGCGGACTGAGGCGGGCCAGGACAGCGTCTGGAGCATGCGCAGCGAGGCCGCGGCCTCGTCGAGCCAGGCTTGGACTTGCGCGAGGTGGCGGTTCATCGAAGGGTCTGGTGCGCACGGGGCCGTCAGTATGGCAGCCCACTCGGGCTATGGTGTCGTGCGGGCGAATGTGTACGCTGCGGCCGGTGGTCGAATCGCTCAACGCAGCAGGGGGCCGCGCATGCCCGAGTCCCTGCATCGAACCCGATCGATCGTTCATCAAGCGCTGGCCGAGCAGCGCTATGCCGTGGTCGCGACCGAGGCCGACGGCCAACCCCATGCCAATCTCATGGCCTTCGTGGCCGTGGCCGCCGGGCGTGAGCTCGTGTTCGCCATGTACGACGGGACCCGCAAACACGAAAACATCCTGGCCAACCCGCGCGTCGCGTTGCTCATCGAGCATCAGGAGCGCCAGCGGTTGCGGGCCCCGCGTCGCCTGGGTGTCACCGCCCACGGCACGGCGCAGCCGATCGTAGGCGCCGAGATCGTGGCCGCGCGCGCGGCGTTCCTGGCGAGCCACCCCGATCTCGAGGGCCTGGGGCACTCGAGCGAGTGCGTGTTCGTGCGGGTGAAAGTCGACTGGTACCAGGTGGCCGCCGGCATCGACGACGTCGGCTGGTGCCATGCCGCA
>CAYUKN010000057.1:0-6258 GCA_964445325.1 uncultured Ectothiorhodospiraceae bacterium | reverse complement strand
CCGCCGGCCCTGTGGGCCCATGCGGACGCGCTGGCTCCAGCGTGGGACAGTGCGGTATCAGGCTTGGCGAGACCGCAGACGCCGCAGGGCGGCGTAACGATGCAGGGCCAACGAGATGAGATAGCCCGCCAGCGCCGCCGGCACGGCCACGAGCAGGCTGCCGAGGCCCACGTAGGCCACTTCCATCACGGCCGACGCGACGGTCCACGTCAGCTCGAACAGCGAGAAGATGGCGAAGGTGAGCCAGCTCCCGAGCAGGGTCTCGCCGATGATGCTGTAGGCGACGTACAGCGGGCCCACCGTCAGCGGATTGCTGATCCACGAGATCACGAACGCGGCCGGGAAGTTCGCCCGCAGCAGGAGGCAGGCGCCGATCATCAGCACGGTCTGGATACCCACGGTGGGCGTGAGCCCGACAAACAGGCCCACGGCGATGCCGCGCGCGACCGCGCGCCGATGGACACTCAAGCATCCGGTACGCCGCAGGAACGCCTCGACACGGGGGTGCCGAGCGAGCCATTCCCGTGCCCGTGCACGCGCCTGTTGCCGGCTGGGGAGGAGACGACTGCTCAACATCTCGATTGTTCGCCTCCACACACGCGGGCCCGCCGCGAGTTTACTCTTGCCTGTTGGACAATACAAACTTGTTCTGCTAGCGGCGTTTTCCCGCTACGGCCCCGCATCATGCTGATGGGCCTCGCCCGGGAACCGGGCGCGGGCGACGCGGTGCCGCTGGTGCTCGACTTCGCCAGCGGCGAGCAGCGCCGGCTCAGCGTTGTCGTCAAACCCCTGACTTGGTCGCCCGCCAGCGAATGACCCCGGCACTCAGTAGAGCGCACGCACGACCAGATTGTCGGGCTCGCCCCCGCGGAACCGCAAGCGCCGGGCGAGGGCGCGATTGGCGTGGATCGTGCCGTCGGCGGCGACGACGAGCGCGTGGCCCAAGCGCATGGCGCGCGCCACACGCCACCAGGCGTCGGCGCCTGCCACCAGGAGGGCGGTGGCCGCGGCATCGGCTCGGGCGCCCGTGGCCGCGATCGCGGTGGCTTGCACGGCGCCGTGCGCCGGGAAGCCGGTGCGCGGGTCGAGGACGTGGCCGGCGCGCTCGCCGTCGGGCGTCTCGCGGTAGCGCGCGTAGTCGCCCGAGGTGAATACGGCCTCGTCCGCGCGCAGCGCCAGCTCGGCGAGGATACCGCCACTCGGGTCGCGCAAGCCCACCCGCCAGGGGCGGTCATCGCGCTCGCCCAGAGCGGCCAGGTCGCCGCCGGCATTGATCAAGGCGGTCGCCGCGCCCGCATTGCGAATGCGCCGGCGCGCGCGATCGACGGCCGCGCCCTTGCCGATCGCCCCCAGATCGAGCTGGACGCCGCGGTGGTCGCTGGCGATGGTCGCGCGCCCGAGGCGCAGATCGCGTGCACTGGGTGCGTCGTCGGCCCAGCGCCGCACGGCGGCCGGCTCCGGCGGCGGGTCCTCGTAGGGCGGGGGCTCGTGGAAGCCCCAGAGCTCGACGAGGCCGCCGATCGCCGGGTTGAACCGCCCGCCGCTGGCCGCCTCCAGGCGGCGGGCGCGCCGCAGCAGTCGGATCAGGCCGGGTGGCGCCTGGGCACGCTCACCCGCGGCGAGGCGCCGGTTGATGCGCGCGAGCGTGGTGTCGGCGCGCCACGGGTACCACTCGCGATGGATGCGCTCGAAGACCGCGCGCGAGGCGTCGGCGGCCCGCTGCGCGATCGCTGCCGTGTCCGCGTGGACGCGGACATCGATCGCCGTGCCGAGGGCGCGAAAGCGCGAGCGCTCCTGAACCGGCGCCGCCAAGGTCGTGGTGGCGATGAGCGCCAGCGCCACCGTGGCGGCCGCCCTCATCGCCGGCGCCACCATAGGTAGCCCCCCGAGCCCGCCAGGACCAGCAACAGCACCGCGGCCGCGTCCATGATGACCACACCCGCCGTCCCCGCGATGCGGCCACTGTGGATGGCCCGCAGAAGGCGCGCCCAGGTAACCGCGCGGCCGAGCGTGTCGTCGCGCACCCGTTGTGCCAACCGCGCGGGTGGGTCTTGCAGGCGGGACCAGGCCGCGACCGCGCCGTCGTATGGGGCGAACGCCAGCCACCGGCGCTTCGGCCGGTAGCGTCGGTCCGCGGTCGCGACGACGGCGTCGCCGTCGGCGGTGATGCCGATGCGCTCGACGGCGCCGGGCAGGCCGGCGCCAGCGCGCAGGTGCTCGACCAGTCGGCCTTGCTCGCCCACGAGCAGGATGTCGCCACCAGCGGCGACGACGATCCCGAAATCCGTGGCGACGGCGCCGCTCGGGGCGGCCGATAGGCCGGTCACGCGCTCGCCATCGAGGTACAACGCCTCGCCCGTGCCGAGCACCCAGCGCTCACCCACGCGATAGGCGCGTACCGCGGGGGTGTCGATGCCCAACGCCCGCGCCACCGACGGCGAGCCCACCGGGTTGCGATCGAGGCCGAGAGCCGGTGCGTGCTGCAGCGCGAGCCCGGTGATCGACAGGACGACCACGAACAACGCGGCCGCGATGCCGGCCCACCGGTGCCAGCGTGTCAGGCGCACGCTCCAGCGCCGGCGGTTGCCGCGGCTCATGCGCCCTCGTCGGTCACGCGCCGGTGGAGATACAGCGCCAGGCGGGCCAGCTTGGTCAACGCGCGCACCGAAAGCGTCGCCCCGCTGATGCCGTCGATGGGGCGGTCCAGCTGGCGCTCGTCGGTGAGTTGCGCCCCCTCGAATTGCTCGAGGAACACCTCGCGGCGAACCTCCCAGCCACGGGGCTCGCGGTAGATCAGCACGCGCACGCGCTCGATCTCGCCGCCGTCGACGATCAGGCCGGTCGTGATGGGCTCGTGCTTGCCGATCTCCTCGAGGATCCAGGCGGTGCGCTCGCCGCGGCGCCAGTACCGGATGCGGGCGCCGTCATAACCGTGGTTGAGGATGGTCTCGACGGCCTCGCGGGTCGCGCCGGCGAGCCAGACGGCCCGGGGTTCGGGCGCCTCGCCCTCGAAGGCTTGCGCCACGAACCGATCGGGCTCGAGATACACGTCCTCGGCAGCGACCGGTGCCGCAGCGAGCGCGAGTAGGCAGGTGAGCGCCAAGCGACGAAGCATCATGGGTTTCTCCCAGCGAAAACGGCCGCCGCCGGCGGGGGCCGACGGCGGCAACGGAGCGCCGTGGGTAGGGGCGCAGGTTGGCCTCAGAACTGCCAGCCGATGCCGGCGTTGAACCCGTCGAACGAGTTGGCGTCGCTGGCGTCGTCGTCCTGGTTGACTACGTCGAACTTGAACACGACGTCGGGATGCGGCCAGTAGTTCACGCCGGCGAGTGTCCGGTCGACCGTCGAGGTGGTGTCGACCTGGCTCCGGCGGACGAACACGCCCACGCTGTCGATCGGCTTGTAGGACGCCTCGAGATAGCCGCCCGTCTGGCTCTCCAGGTCGGAAGAGGCCGGATTACCATCGACACGCCAGTCGGCGCCGAGCGCGGTGAGCTCGAAACCGGCAACGTTGTAGCGGGCGTGGGCGGTCAGCAGGGTCGCCGAGCCGGCGTCGTCGGCGCTCGTGCCCTGCGACAGGTCGTCCTGGTAGCTCGTCGAACCGGCGAGCTCCAGACCCGAGATGCCGGTGTAGGTGAGCCGGCCCGTCGCCGCCAGGCTGTCCGCGGGCTGCTTGGCGGCGAGCTCGACGCCTTCCTCGATCATGCCGGCCGGGGTGTTGAGGCCGCTGTGCACACCCAAGTCGTAGCTCAGCCCGCCGCCGAGAGCGCCCTTGAACAGTGCGCCCGTCTCGGCCCAGGTCGACGGCAGCAACACCGATTCGACCTGATTGCGCTCGACGCCATAGAACGTGGGCGGCTCGTGGCTCTCGTTGATGATGCCCACGGGCATCAGGAACAGGCCCGTCTGGACTCGGTGGTCGCGGCTCAAATCGAACTCGATGTAGCCCTGCTCCAGCTTGAGCTCGCCCTCGTTCTCGATCTCGTTGTTGGCCGCGTCGAACTCGGGCTCGAGGACGGCGTGCTCGAACTCCAGCTCGGAGTAGAAGCGGATGTCGTCGGTGAACTCGTGGCCGATCTCGAGGATGAAGCGGTGGAAGTCGAAGCGCTCCAGCCCCTCGGAGCCGTCGTCGGGATCGGTATTGTTGTAGTGAATCTCACCGTAGCCGTTGACGCTGGTGGCGCTGCCGCCGCCGCCCGACTGCGACTCCAGGGCCCCCGACAGCGCCTCGATCTGCTGCTCCAGGCGCTGGATGCGCTCTTCGTTGGACTCGGCCGCCGTCGCGGTGGTCCATGGCGTCCCGACGGCGAGCAGCACTGCGGAAGCTAACGCCGTTTTGTTCGTATTCATCTCAAACTCCTTTGTTGATGGCGGTAGAGGGAATGGTTGCCACAAACCAATGCGTATTTTAATGCGAACGATTCGCATCCGCAATAGTAAGGCTACGGCCAGGTTGGCATTGCGCTTGCAGCATTGGGGGTGGGGAAGTCATCGCCCGGCGAGGGGAGTGGGCGTTTCATGGCTTGCCTCCATTGCAGTGCGGTTTCGGGCCGGCGTCCTGCCGGCCCGATTTTTTGGGCCGCCGCGTCAGCGGCTTGCTATAGTGGCGCTGCATCGACGGAGGGGTGTCATTGCAGCGTCAATTGACCATCATCGGCGGCGGACTGGCCGGGTGCGAGGCCGCGTGGCAAGCGGCCGAGCGCGGGATTTCGGTGTGGCTCTACGAGATGCGCCCGGCGCTCGAGACCGAGGCCCATGCGAGCGCCTGGCTCGCCGAACTGGTGTGCTCGAACTCGCTGGGCTCGGACGTCGCCGACCGCCCGTCGGGCCTGTTGAAGGCCGAGCTTCGGCGCATGGGCTCGCTGCTGCTCGCCTGCGCCGATGCCACGGCGGTTCCGGCGGGCAGCGCCCTCGCGGTTGACCGCGAGGCGTTCGCGCAGCGCGTGACCGGGGCGATCGAGGGCCATCCGCAGATCCAACTCGTGCGCGAGGAGGTCACCGATCTCCCGGATATGCCCACCGTGGTCGCCTCCGGCCCGCTCACCTCGCAGGCCCTCTCCGATGCCCTGGCGCGCTTGGCCGGCGACGACCACCTGTTCTTCTTCGATGCCATCTCGCCCATCGTCGACGCCGAGTCGATCGACATGACGCGGGCGTTTCGCCAGTCGCGGTGGGATCGCGGTGATCGGGAGGCGGGCGACTACATCAACTGCCCCATGGACCACGGCGAGTACGAGGCCTTCGTCGATGCCTTGCTCGCCGCCGAGCGGATCCCGCTCAGGAGCTTCGAGCAAGCCATCGAGTCGGGCGTGAAGGCCGGGCTGCATCGCTACTTCGAGGGCTGCCTGCCGCTCGAGATCATCGCCTCACGCGGGCGCGAGGCGCTGGCGTACGGCCCGCTCCGGCCGGTAGGCCTGACCGACCCGCGCACCGGCGAGCGGCCCCACGCTTGCGCCCAGCTGCGCCAGGACGATTTGGCCGGCACGCTCTACAATCTGGTGGGCTTCCAGACCAACCTGACCTTCCCCGAGCAGCGTCGCGTGTTCCGGATGCTGCCCGGGCTCGAGAACGCCCGTTTCGAGCGCCTGGGCCAGATGCACCGCAACACCTTCCTGGCGGCACCGAAGCTGTTGCAGCCGACCCTTCAGTTCCGCGCGCGTGGCGATCTCTTCTGCGCAGGCCAGCTCACAGGGATCGAGGGCTATGCCGGCAACATCGCCTCGGGCCTGTTGGCGGGCTGGAACGCCGCCCGGGTGCTCAACGACGAGGCCCCGCTGACGCTTCCGGGCGACACGATGCTGGGCGCTTTGTGCCACTACGTCACCCACACCGACCCGGCCCACTTCCAGCCCATGAAATCGAACATGGGGCTGTTGCCGGCGCTGCCGCCGCCCCAGGGGCGGCGCAAGAAGCGCAAAAAGCGCGAGCGCCAGGCCGCCCATGCCGAGCGCGCCCTGGCGAGCCTGGATGCGTTCTTGTCCCAGGCCGACCCGCTCGGCAACGTAGCTTGACGAGGTGCACACGACCCCGGGAATGCCTGATTTACCCCGCTCATCGCGTTGGCGGATCTCTGGGGACTGTTCGCAAGTCACTGCTGGATCGGACTAAAAGTCCGATCCACAGGATGTGATGAGACCCTGAATTCGCACTAAATCAGACCTTCCCTGGGAGCCTGTCTGAAAAACCCGGCACCTCCTGCGCGTGTCCCACAGCGGCATCTTTCAATGATCGCTCGACTCACATGGTCCCCACCATGCT
>CAYUKN010000056.1:0-14979 GCA_964445325.1 uncultured Ectothiorhodospiraceae bacterium | reverse complement strand
AGAACAGCCCCGTGAACGCGAGGCCGACGAATACCTGGCGACGCCGCAGGAAATCAAAGGCCAGCGGGCGGTCGGCTGGGTATTCGCGCAACACCAGAGCCATCAGCGCGAACAGCAGAACCATCTGGCCAATGAAGAATCCCCCCAGCAAGCCCTCCAGGCCATAAGGGCGCAGTGCCAGTGCGACGGCAACCGTCAGGCCGTAGCCGCCGAAGAATCCGGCGAGGATGCCGTGGTAATGCTTGAGCCCGCTCAGCAGCACGACCACCACCCACAGGTTGGACAGCGTCACGAAACTGGCCACCATCAACATGCGGTAGATGATCGAGGCGTCGAACGCAAACGTGACCAGCAGGGTCGCCAGGACGCCGGCGACGGTGGTCACTAGGCCCATTGCACCCAGCAGATTGGGCAGGATCATGTCCTCGCGCTGCTCGAATAGGCGATCCGCGACAAAACGCGTGAATAGCAGCTGCAGTGCCCCCGTGAGGATCAGCGAACCCGCGATCAGATAGGTTACCGAGACAAGGAACTGGGCGATTTCGCCGGCTGGATCGACCCGCCCGAGGCTCAGCACGCCGACGAGCATGATGCCCAGAATCGAAAGCACCCAAGGCCCGGAGCTGATCAAGCCGGCGTAGGTGTACGCACGCAGCAGCGCCTCGAAACTATCGCGCTCGAGGATGCGGCGAAGTTGGAACCCGATGCCGGCCATCAGCCCGCGATCGCGTCGCGATAGAGCGTGCGGTAGTGATCGAACATGCGCGCGCGGGTGTAGTAGCGCCGCACGCGCTCGAGACCGGCGGCGCTTGCATGGGCCCAGGCGGCGTCGTCGGTGAGCAACTCGCTCACCGCCGCCGCCGTCGCCTCGGGGCTGGCGATCGGGGTGACGCGGCCCGCTGTACCAATCGCGCGGTCTTCGGCATCGCCTCCCTCGATCAGCTCGCGGCAGGCCCCGACATCGGTCGACACGACCGGAACGCCGCCCGCGAACGCCTCGAGCACAACCAAAGGCAGCGCCTCGCTGATCGACGTCAACGCCATCACGCCGATGCGCGGTAACAACTCGGGGATATCGCGAAAGCCCATCAGATGCACCGAATCCCCGAGCTCGAGGCTGTCGATGAGCGCGCGGCACTCCGCGCTATAATCCGGATCCTCATCCTCGGGGCCGACGATCCAGCCCTCGGCGCCCGGACACGCCTCGACCACACCGCGCATGGCACGCACGAATGTCTTGATGTCCTTGATCGGGACCACGCGCCCGACCAGCGCGACCACCGGCGGCGCCTCGCCCGAGCGAGCCGCCAGCGCGCCTTGATAGCGCTCGACATCGATGCCGTTGGGGATGACGCGCGTGCGCTCGGCGGGCGCGCCATCGCGGATCTGGCGCTCGCGGTTGCCCTCGTAGAGCGAGATCACCGGATCGGCAGCGGCGTAGCCCAGGCGTCCGATCTGCTCGAAGAAACGGATCCACATGCGCCGGATGTAGGAGACGTCGTCGTGCAGGCTCGCACCGACGGTGTGCTCCGGCTCCTTGATCCATTCCGCCTGCGATAGATCGATCTTGCGCTCCTTGGTATAGATGCCGTGCTCGGTGATCACGCAGGGGACCCCACGCTGGCGCGCCAACATCGCCGCGAGCAGGCCCGCGTAGCCCGTCGAGATCGAATGGACAACGCGTGTCGGCGCCAGCTCACGCGCCAGCCGGACGAGATCGAACAGCGGGGCGTGCATGTTGCGCACAGTCCAGAAGTAGTCGACGAATGACGGGTCGGTGCAATAGCGCCGATAGCTGCGTACGAGCTGGTCCCAGGAAGCCTCGCTGTGCAAGAAGTCATCCTGCGTGATGCCGCCCGAGCGGCCCAGCTCCTGAACAGTCGCGTCGAAGTTCTCGGCGACATCGCCGGTGGAGGGATTCTTGAACGCCTCGTGCAAACGCTCGGAGACACCGAAGGCCTCGGCATTGCCCCGGCGACTGCGCGGCTTTTGGCGAACCCGAAAATCCATGAGGTAGCGCTCCTCCAGGAACGACACGTTCGGCGGCAGCCGATACTGCCGCTCGGTGTAGTCCTCGCGCTGCGAGCCGAGAAAGACCAGGCCGAACGACAACTCTGACAGCCCCGAGACCATCTCGTGGACCCAGCTCGAGACACCACCACGGACGTAGGGATAAGTGCCCTCCAGCAGCAGCGTTACATCGACGGAGCGATCCTCACTCATTGTGCCCCCAGCCAGTACTCGAGGATGTCGGTCATACCCGAATCGGCCCGGCGTAGCGGCGCCAGCTGCGCAAGCTCGCTGCGCACGCGGCGGAAGTCGCGGCGCAGGTAGGCAACCTCCGCGCGGAAGGGGGCGACCTCGGCGCCATCGACGCCGGCGGCCATCGCTCGCTCGAGATGGTTGTCGGCTGTCTCGAAATCGCCGACCTGGAGCGCAATTCGCGCCAGCAGCAATCGCATCCCGGGGCTCTCGCGCGCCGCGAGCGAGGCGCGCGCGCAACGCTCGGCCTCGTTACGGACATGACGCGCGACCTCGCCCTGCGCCAGCCCCAGGTAAGCCAGCTCCCAGTACTGCTCGGCGAGCCGGGCACGCACGCGCGCGTCGTCATCGCCGCGATCGATGGCACTGCGCAAGCGCTGGATGCGCGCGTTGATGATCGATTCCTTGCGATCGAGCACGGCATAAGCGTAGAGGCGCACGTCGTCGGCCAGGTCCTTGAGCGCCATCCGGAGCACCGGCACAGCGGCGCGATCGGGCAACTGGGCCGCCGCCATGACCGCGTGCACACGCGGCTCGGACTGCTTGGCATGGCGCAGGGCAGCGATCACGCCGCCCTGGCTGTACGTCGGGCGTTCGCTCATCTGGACCGGGCGGCTGGGTAACGGCGGTATGGCGATGGCCACCCAGTCCCGCCGGGCGGGCTGCCGTGTCAGCCGGTGCCCGAATGCCACCCCCAGCGCGAGCCCGATCACGCCGAGCAGGGGTACGAATAGCACCCAGCCCGCGGCGAGGGCGGAAGCCCGGCGTGCACCGGCGAATCCAGCGCTCTTCGCGGCGACGCCGAGCCCGGCCAGTGCCGCTGCGAGGGTGTGGGCACCGGCGAACCCCCCCACCGCCAGGACGGGCTCGGCGGCCATCAGCCAAGCCGCTGCCACCAGCTCGAGGCCGACCGCGAGGCTAAACAGCAACGTGCTTGGCATCGAGACCCACGTTGTCGGTGAGGAATTGGCGCAGTTGCGCCGGCGGCAAGCGGCGCTCGAGCACGAGATGGGTCCAACTCACGCCGAGCTCGTCGGGGCCGGCGCCGAAACACTGGTGTGCCATCGACTCGACCCGCTCGCGATAGCCCACGAAGCCAGCGCCGTCGGTCAGGGGCAGCAGCACTAGCAGCCGCGGTCGGGCATCGTCGTCCATGTACCACAGCAGGTCCAAGCCGCGCCGGCGCTCCTCATGCTGGTTGGCGAACTCGTGGCCGAGCTGGCTGCTGGGGAAGTGATAGACCACCAACACCGCCGCGAAGCCGTAACGCCGCGCGTCGCCATAGGTGCGGCGGAGCTCGCGCTGAAAGCCCTGCGCGTAGGCATCGTCCAGCGGTGCGGTGTGGGCTTGGTCGACGGTGTCGGCGATGTTGCCGGCGAGGACCGCCAGGAGCGTGAGGTTCGCCGATGTCAGCGCGAAAAACGGCATATAATGGACCGCGACGATACCGAGCACGCGGTCGTCGGCGGTCGTCAGCGGAATCGCCGCGATCAGCGTCGTCTCCGAGGCCTCTCCGGGGTCGCTGTCGAAGTTGCTTACACTGACGAGCTCGCCGCGCGCCAACGCGCGCGTCACCAGCGCGTCGCTGGCATCGAGCGCGGGCATGGATCCGAGGGATGCCGCGGGCGAGCCCAGCGCACCGGTCGCCGGATCCACGGGATGCAGCGACCCCGTCGCGAGATTGCCGTACTCGCCGAGCAGTTCCAGGATCCGCTCGCCGCATCCGGCGAAGCCATCGCCGCGGGCGTTGGCCTGCACCGCCTGGCCGAAGCGAGCACGCAGATCGAGCAACGCGGTACGCAGGCTGCGCGAGGTACTGGCCAGGCGCTGCTCGAGCTGGTCGTGCGACAGCCGCAGCAAGTGATGGGCGCGAGTGAACTCGCCCAGGCGCGCCTCGCTGTACTCCGCGATCCGTTCCAGGCGCTGGAGGCGGCGATCCCAGGCGTCGCGGAATTCACCGGCAACGAGCGCGACGACCAGCATCCCGACGGTCGGCAACAGCACGGGCGTCGGATCGGACGTGGCGGCCAGGAAGATCTGGGACTCGGCGACAGCGGCCAGGGTGACACCGCTGACCAGGCCATGGGCGAAGCCGTAGCGCAGTGCCGCGAGCAATGGGGCAATCGCCGGCCACGGGTATGAGGCGCCGGCGAATAGCGGATCGCTCGGCCGCAGCCATAGGCTCAACCCGATCGCGAGTCCCGTCAGCACGGCGGTCTCGGTCCAGGCCAGCAGCGGTCGGCGCCAGCCGGCGAGGCGCGGGCGATGCGGCTCCATATCCCCGTCGCTCAGCGCTCGCTGAGGCGCAGTTGCTCGAGCAGCTGGGCCGCCACCCGCTGGCCGGTACCGGCGAGGCTCGAACGGCCCCAACCCGAGCGTGCGCCGCTCGATTGCCACACCGGGCGCTCATCGGGCAGCGCCACCACGCGCAGGGTCAGGCCCACCGCGGGCTCGCCATCGAGGCCGCTCTTGTAGCGCCATTCGGCCACGCTGCCCGTGACCGCATAGTCGAAATCCTGGCCCCGCGCCCATTCGAGCGCACGCTGGTAGCGGCCCGCGTCGTCGAAATCCGGGAGTCCGCTGCGCTGTGGGCGCGGGGGGTACACCGCGAGGTCGACGCCGCGCCGGCGGAGCAGGGTAGCCACCATCGCCTCCACGCGCTGGCCGGCCCTCGGGGTCTGCGAGTCATTGACGACGGGCAACAGCACCCACCGCTTGGAGGGATCCAGGGTTGCCCCCTCCTGCGTATGCTGCACCGAGCAGCCCACGGCGGTCACGGTGAGTGCGAGCAGCGCTGCGCGTGTCAGCCATTGCCACCAAGCTACATGCATGTGCGCACCTCCTCTGCGGATCAAGCGTTGCGGTCCGATCACGCCCACGGCGTCAGCGCCCGAACCAGTACGTATAGGTGAGTGTAGCGCGGGCGCGCTCGCCGCCGCCCGGCTCGAGATCGCGGCTCGCCCCGAGCTGCAGCGCCAGCTCGTCGTGGCCGGCCACGCGCCAACCGAAGCCGCCGCTGACGCCGGCCAAAGCCTCGCCCTCGGGCTCGCGCCAACCCAGCACCACATCGAGCGCGTAGCGCGGCTCGGGGGCACGTCCAGTCAGTGAGCCGGGATCGCCATGGCGCCAGCTGCTGCCAACGCTCAGGGTCGTGCTGCGCTGTGGCAGGAACGAACCGATACCGATCTCGGGCTCGAGGCGATCCGCCAGCGAGGCCGGCAAGGTGGCCTCGCGCTCGTAGCGCTGCCAATCGAGCGCGGCGCGCACCGTCCACTCCGGGTCACCGGACCCCAGTCTGTGGCCCACCTCCGCGGTCAGTCCGGGCCCCGCCCCGAGGCGCGCGCCTTCAGCACGCGTCGCGTAGCGGCGCCAGCGCAGCTCGCCGCGCCAGAACGTCCGCTTGGTGAGCGTGGCGGCCATGCTCACGCCGATTTGCGCCCGCTGGCCGAGCAGATGCATCGGGCCGGAGATTTCGGGGAGTTGCTCGACGGCGATTCCCACCCGCGTCTGCAGCCGCGACGACACCCGCTGGCGCCAGTGCACGGCCGCGGGCACGAGATCGCCCCCATCGCGATCGCGGTAACCGAGCTCGAATGACCACCCGGTATCGGGTTGTTCGCCCGTGAGCATCAGCCCAGCACCGTTGATCGGCCGGTCTCGGTCGACAATGGCGTCGCCCCGCAGGCGCTCGCGATCGGCGGCCAGGCCGAGACTCCAGGCATCGTACGAGCGCCGCCCGGCAACCCATGCGCGCGTGCGATCGACATCGCCGATGGCCCGGGCCTCGACACCGGCCTGAGCGCCGTGCGGGTGATCGTTTTCGTATGTGTTCGCCAAACGGCGCAGCCGCGCGGTGTCCGGATCACCGACACCCGAACCGAGGGCCTCCAGCGCCACGCGCTGCGCCTCATGGGTGCGCTGCGCACGCGCGAGCGCCTCCGAGCGATCGCCCGGCGAAAGCCGCACGCCGCTGGCGAGGATCCGATCGACCGCTTCGATGTCGCCAGCGCGCAACGCCAGGCTCAGGCGCTGCCAGGCCGGCAAGCGGATGCGCTCGAGCTGCCATTGCGTCAGTACATGGCGCGCTACGTCCGCGCGGTCCTGATCGAGGTACCAGCCGATGAGCGCCTCCTGCCAGAACGCTTCACCGGGCGCGCCTCGCCGGCCAGCGGCCAATCGGGCGCGGGCATTCGGGGCGCTCTCGAGCGCGAGCGAGGCCCGCGCACGGGCTCGCCGCGGCGCGGGCGCATCCGCGGCCACGGTCCCTGTGTCGAGGCTGTGCAGCACGTGGCGGCGTAGCCGGTAGGCTGCCGGTCCCTGACCGGCACCCTCGAGGGCGTCCGCGTAGGTCAGGAGCCACGGCCAGTCATCGCGGTGGCGAGGCAATGCCTGCGCGTACCAACGTACCGCCGTATCGTATTCCCCCGCGCGCGCGAACGCCGCCGCCAACGCCGAGGCCAGAACAGGACTCGGGTCGCCGCTCCCCCAGCGCTGGGCGTGGTGTAGCGCGCGCTCTTCGGCATCGAGCGCGAGCAGCGACCACAGGTACTGAGCGCGGATTGTGTCGTCGCCCGGCGCCAGCGTCAGCGCCTGCGCGTAGGCTCGCTCGACGCGCGACGATTCACCGCGGCGCTGGTAGAACTGGGCCGCGAACGTCCAGAACCGCGTCGTACGGAGCTCGAGCTCGCCCCCGAGCGTGACGAGGCGCTCGGCCACCTCGAGGGCATCGGCCTGCAGCGCCGCCTCCAGGCCGAGCTCGACGAGCCCGGGATGACCAGTGCGTTCAGCGGCTGCGACCGCAACCGACGCCGCCTGCTCAGACTGCCCCTTCGCAAGCAGCGCGCGCACGCGGCGCCGGCTTTGCGTCGCATCGAGCGCCACACCGAGCGCCGCCAACCGGGCATAGGCGGCGAGCAAGTCATCGAGCGACTCGGTCTGCCAGGCCAGGCGCCCACGCAACGCCGCCGTCTCGGCATCGTCATCCCTGGGTGGCTCGAGCACGTCAAGCGCGGCCTGCGCGCGTCCACGCGCGGCGAGCGCCCGGGCCCAGTCGCGGCGCTGCGCGCCCGTCAACGGGAACCGCGCGGCGAATCGCTCGTAGGCACGCGCCAATGCCTGGTCATGCTCGAGGTCGCCGAGCACGGCAAGCCACGCCAGCCAGCGCTCGCGATCGCCCGGGCGCGCGGCCACGAGCGCCTCCAGTCGCTGGGCGACGGGCTCGGCCCGGCCACCATTGCGGCTCGCTGTCACCAGCCAGTCGAGTTCATCGGCGGTGAGCGCGCGGCGCCGCGAGCGTGCCAGCAGCACATCGATGGCGACATCGTAGGCGTAGGTCGCGAGGGCCAGACGCACCACGTCGGGCTCGCGGCCGAGCCCGGGCGCGGCCCGCTCGACCGCGAGCCAGTGCTCCAACGCTGCATGGGGACGGTCGCGCCACTCCAATAGGCGCGCATAGCGCCCGAGGAAGGCGGGCTCATCGACACCCAGCGTCACCAGGCGACGCCCGGTCTCGATGGCGGCGGTAAACGCCCCGACTTCCAGTTCGATCTCGAAGACGGACTCGAGCAATGTCCGTCCCGGCTCCGGCTCGGCGAGTGCGGCTCGGGCGCGAGCGTAGCGTAGCGCCAGACCGGGAGCGCCGTTGGCGCGCGCCAGGCTTTGGGCGCGCGCCAGCAGGCCCGGGTCACCGGGGAAACGCCGGAGCATGCGTTCGGCCGCGGCGAGCGCTCGCGCCGGACGGTCCGCGCGGCGCCAGAGGTCGACGAGCGCGCGCGCTGCCCGACGCGCACTCGGCTTCGTCGTCTCCAGGGCGCCGCGCTCGTAGGCCCGCGCGGCCGCCTCATAGTCACCCACATCGTGGTAGAGGCGCGCGATTCGTTGCCACGTCGATGCCGCGTTTTCGCCCGCGGCCGCCGCGGCGCGCTCGAGCATGCGGGCCCCCGTGCGCGGGGCGTCGACGAAGCGTGCCAGCAAGGCCAGATCGCGGGCCTTGGCGGGGGCCACCGCGGCCGGCGGCAGGCCTTCGAGATGACGGCGCACGCGGCGGGCCAGACGCCGGCGCCGCTCACTTTCGGGCGCGGCCGCGAACAGGCGCTTGCGGTCGATCTCGAGCGCGAGCAGTCGCACCTTGGGGGGGACGTCCCCGGGCGGATCGAGTAGCGGCTCGAGTGACTGTGCCGCCTCGTCGAGCTGGCCGGCTTCGAGCAGCGCGCGCGTTAGCTCGAGACGCCGCGCCGTGTCCTCCGGCGACGCCGCCACAAGCAACTGCAGGTAGCGCAGCGAGCCCTCATCGACGATCAATTCCACGCCGCCTTCCCCGTTTTGCTGGATGGCCCCCCAGCGCGGGAACAACAGCACCAGCGCGACGCCCAGCGAGAGCGCCACCAAGACGAACGCCCAGGGCTCAAGCACGCGCTCGCGTCGCAGGTCAGTGACAAACGAGCGTCGCATCGAGCCGTTTCGCCGCCAGGGCGTAGCGCTGCACATCGTCGTCCGCTTCTCGGCGGGCCGAAGCCCCGTCGAGGCGGCAGGCGTCGGGCGCCGCAACGGCGAAACGCAGGGGGCGATGCCCGCGTAGCCGCAGCCGCACCCGGCCCGGTCCGGCGGCCTCCCACTGCTCGAGCACGCCGTTCGCGGCGACCAGGCGCGGTTGTTCGTCGGCTGCGCGCCCGTCGTCGGCAAGGGCCAGGCGCGCCTGGTCGCCACTGAGGTGGATGTAGCGCCCCACGCGCGTGTTTCGCCAGCCGGCGATGTTGCGCGATGAAGCCAACCGGGGGCGGCCCAGCGCGCTCGGCAGCCGCAGCGTGCGCAGCCCATGCAGCGCGCGCACCGACCATGTCCCATCCAGATCGCGCGCGAGCGTGGCCTCGTGGAAACCCCGCACCCGGGCGACGTACTCGCTGACCCACAGCGCGAGCGGCGCTCGCGCGAGGACCCATTCGTGGACGTCCACCAGCGCCTCAAGCGACGCCGGCTTGGTCCCGGAGTAGAAGTGGTAGTAGATGCCGAACGGCTTGAGGCGTCGCGGCCGGCCGGTGAGGTGCATTGCCTCGATCGCGCGACGGTAGCCGTAGTACGGCCCGCGCCAGCCGTCGGTGAACGGGATCTCATTGGTCACCGGCGCGAGATATTGCAGGCCGCCCGCGGTGGGGCGCAGGTGCGGCGATAGCTCGGTAACCGAGGGGAAGCGCTCGGTCGGCGCGGTATCGCCACCGTTGAAATTGGCGATACCGAGCGCGTGGACACGGCGGACCGCCTCGGGCGGGGGATTGGCGTTACCACTCCAGAGAAACGTCGCAACCCGCTTGCCCGGGGGAAGCAGGCGTTGCTCGATGTAGTCCACGGACGCGTCGATCTCGCGCTCGAAATCCAGCTGGTAATCGGCGGGGGCAAGCGCGCTCATCGCGGGCGTGGCCGCATCAGCCTCATCGACGGCGCCCGGCTGCCTCCAGTCGTAGGGATGGCTGAAGGAGTGGCTGGCCGCCTCGACATAGTCGCGGCGGTAGAGCGCTCGGGCGAGTGCCTCGAGCTCGTTGACACCCCGGCCTGGCGGGTCGTCGGCGGCGGCGAGCTCAGCCTCGATCACGGAGACAGTCGTCGGCAATCTGAACCGCTCGAGCACCCGCTCGAGCACCACCCGCGCGGCCAGCGGCGTGCCCTCGCGCTCCGCACGGGAGGAGAAGCCATCACCGTCGATGTGTGTGGTGAGGATGCGCCGACCGTTCTCCGTCGTCGGGTCCGGTATCGGGAAGGGCGAGCGGTCGAGGGCCTCCGAGAAGAAGCGAAACGGATCGATGCGCCAGCGATTGTGATCGTCGACGAGTGCCTCGAGCACGAACGGCGCCAATGCGTAGCCTCCCCAGGGGGCAGCGGCGATCGGCTCCCAACGGCGATTCTCGGTGTCGCGGAAAGCGAACGCCACGTCGTGCTTGTCGCTGGCGCTGCGCCAGGCGGGTACGGCAAGCCGGCGCGCCTCGGGCCGTCCCTCGAAGCCGCGCGCGCCCGGCCCACGAGTGACGACTTCCAGCGGCGGTGTCGGCGCCGCCCCGCCACGCTCGACGCCCATGGCGGCGAGGAGCTCGCTGTTGCGCACAACGGGTTGGCCAACAAGGACGAGCGGCACGCGCTCGAGGACCCGATCGCTGATCCAGCGCTCGAAGCGCGCGCGATCCGAGCCCACGACCCCGTCGAGCCAGGCCACCACGCCGGCATAGCGACCCACGAGCGAGCGCTGCGGTAGGGCCTCGCCCACGTCGCGGTATTCGAGGGCGTAGCCCAGGTACTCCAGCACGGGGGCGGCGATATTGAAGGCGGCGCTGTCGGTCAGTGCCGTCTCGTCGCCGTTGTAGAGCACCAACAGGCGCCGCGGCACGACCTCGACGCTGCCGACACCGATCATGTCGAGGCGGTGATTGGTGACATAGGGCACGAATCCCGCCTCGGCGATGCGCTGCGCCAACGCACGCGCACGAGCGCGCTCGCGCTCCGCGACATAGTCGATGACCACAACGGGCAGCCCAAAGCGCTCGCGCACCCGCTTGAGCCGTTCCAGCAGCCAGTCACGCGAATCGGCGTCGACATCGACATAACGCCGGCTGGACTGATCCCAGCCGGCGTGCAGGGATTCCGCCACGACACCGTCGATGCGATCGTGGATCCTCGGGAGCACCTCGAAGCCGCGGTTGATCAGCAACATCGCATCCGGGTGGTGCGACCGAATGCGCCGCACGATCGCGACCAGGGCGGCACGCTGCGCCGCCCGCGCGTCGTCGCCGGTCACCGCACGCCGGTAGCTGTCGAGGGTGTCGAGGAAGAAGGCCTGATAGCCGGCGGCCGCCAACCGATCGACCCGCGCCATGATCCGGCGCTGCCAGCCGATCGAGGTGAGATCCATGATCGGGCGATCCCAACCCTCGTTGCGGCCCAGTGTCCATCCCCGGCGACCGCGGTCGTCACGCCTCGCCTCACCGACGCTGACATAGGCCACCGCCTGCGTGTCCCCACTGAGCGCGCGATCGGGCGGCCGATCGATGTGCTCCGGTTGAACCACGACCTGATCGAAATGCGCAAGCCGGTCCGACGGCAGCGCATCGCCATAGTAGAACGCCACGCTGCCGAGGTCTTCGGCGCCGGCGGCGGACGCCGAGACCAGCGCGACCCACATCACCCAAAAACGCGCGCAGACCGGCCGGAGGGCGAGCGCACGCCGCCGGACACGGTCATAGTGAAACGACATACTCCCCCGTTGGCCGCTACCGCGCCGATCTTATTGGTTCGTCAGGCGGCCTGGTTCATCAGGCGGTCACGCCGCGGTTCAACCACTGGATGGCGAGCCCAGGATCATAGCAAGTTCCAGCCATTATCTGCGTGCGATACCGCGCGGCCGGCCTGACCGACTCATCGGGCCGCCATGGACGAAAACGGCTGCGAGTGCACCATCGGATCCATCCCCACGACGGCCGTGGGGGAAGCACGGACACCATCGTCCGACGCACTCGGTGGGCTAACGTATTGCCATCACGACGCAGTCCTCCGAGCGGTCACTCACACGGGGACGCTCTTGGATTGGGGCGCTACGGCAACGTCACGCGAAAGCGGCTGCGCGCAATCCGCTCGCCCGAAGCGAAGCGCCACGACATCAAGCGCTGTAACCCAGCACCGCAAGATAGTGGCAGGCGGTGCCTCCACCCACGAAACCATGCCAGATCGCGTGACCGTAGCGGATGCGTTCATCGGTTGCGAAGAACACGATACCCAGCGTGTAGAGCCCGCCCCCCGCGATCAGCCAGGCAAGGCCTGGCGGCGATACCGCGGCCAGCAGCGATTCCAGCTCGAGCAGCACCGCCCAGCCCATCACGACATAGAGCACGGTGGTAACGAATGGGTGAGTCCCCCGGTCGAGCGCGCGCAGGGTGATGCCGACGAGCGCGGCGGCCCAGACGATCGCGAACAGGAGCAAGCCACCGGCGTCGCGGAGAACGCCCAGCGTGAACGGGCTGTAGGTGCCGGCGATGAGCACGAAGATCGCCGAATGGTCGAGCACCAGGAACAGCCGCTTCACCCTGCCCACCGGAAGGGCGTGATAGACGGTTGAGGCGGCATACAGCAGGATCATCGCGGCACAGAACATGCTGGCGCCGGCGACGTAGAGGGGATCTCCCTGGCGCGCTGCAGCAATGATCAAAAACGGTGTCGCCGTGATCGCGGCGATCAACACGGCACCGTGAATGAGGCTGTTGGCGAGCTCTTCGCCCCGCGTCTGCTCGCGGCCCGCCCCGTCGGCTGCTGTGCTCAAGAGGCTATCACTCCCGGCCGTGCCCCGAGGGACTCTAGCAGTGCATGCGGCCTCGCGCGTGCTTGGCCGCCGGCATCCGCCGTCGCAGCCGTCAGCCGTCCCTGCGTGAGCGGATGCGCAGGATTTCGAGATAGACGTTGTCGAGGTGGGGATTGAGCTCGAGGGCACGCTCGAAGGCGCGGATCGCCGCCTCGGACCGACCCTGCTCGCGCAGACACAGTCCGCGGCCCGCAAAAGCACCGAAATGACGTGGCTCGAGCTCGAGCACGCGCTCGATGTCCGCGAGCGACTTCTCGCAGCGGTCCATCAGGTAGTACGTGGTCGCCCGGCGGTTCCACGCCTCCGCGTATGCCGGATCGAGCTCGAGCGCGCGCGTGAACGCCTTGAGCGCCTCGCGGTAGCGCTCCTGGCTCAGCGCCTTGGCGCCCGCGCTCATCGCCGCACGGACATCCTGGTCGTCGTGCGCGTACCAGATACGCCAGATCTGCGCCTGCAGTTCGCCCGCGCGTTGCTCGCGTCGCTTGTCGAGGCTCTGCAGCTCCGCGAACAGCGCCGCGAGACTGTCATTCTCGGGGCTCGCCGGCAGGGCCGGCGCTGCCAGCGTTGCTAGACCAACAACGAGTCCGATGAGCCACGCGCGCATGGTGAGACCTCCCCGTGGCGACCACGCGTGACGCGCAACCGCGCCACGGCCCTCAGTACATCATGTGGAGCTGGTCACCGGCACGCACCACGCAGGTACGATCGCGGTCGATGAACGCCTCCGTGATCACCCAGTCGCTTTCGTCATTCTCCCAGATCTGGACTTTAACGGACCGATCGTCGCTCGCACCGGACCCCCCGGAGGCGACCACGCGGTAGCCGTTGCGCCCCAGGGCACGCTCGACGCCCTTGCCGGGCTCGCAAGCGCCCTCTTCGGGCACCGACCCCGCCGCAGCGGCCGCAACCACCGGTGCCAGCGCGATCAGCGCCGTCGCCATCAATCCGCCATTGCGCGGCATGACAGGCCCTCCCGTGCGTCTGCGCGAGGCGCGTGTGCGGCGGTGCCCATCGCACCACGGCTGCAGGATAACCGGCGAATGATACCTACGGAATCTGACCGAACCGCGCTCATGGTGGGGCCGGCCGCCGTGGGCGCTTGCAACTGACTGGCGGGTCGCACTCGCCGTCCGACCCGCAGGATCCTCGTCAGGCCCGCAGCGGGCCGGCATCACAGCCGCCGCAGTGGCGAGCCTACACGCCAGCGCCGAACCCGGCGGCGGTGCGGGGGCGGCCGGATTTGCCCGGCCCTCAGACCTCGATCTCGACGGCGTCGACCTTCTGGAAGCCGCGCGGCAGGCGTGTGCCGCGCTTGCCCCGCTCGCTGAGGTAGTCCTCCAGGTCCTGGCGCCGGAGCGTCGTATGGCGCTTGCCCGCATGGATCTTGAGTTTGCCCTTCGCGGGGACCGAGGTGAGCGCCACCATGTGCTCCTCGCCCGAGGCGAACTTTTTCGCGGGCACACCCAGCAGGCGTGAGCCCTTGCCCCGCGCCATCGCCGGTACCTCGCTGGCCGCGAACACCAGCAGATTGCCATTCGAGTGGATCGCGCAGATCCAATCGGTCTCGAGATCATAGATCGGGCTGGGGATGAGCGGCTGGGCGCCGTCGGGCACTGTCAACACGGCCTTGCCGGTGCGATTGCGCGCCTGGATCTCGCCCAGGGTCGTGATGAAGCCGTTGCCCGCATCGGTGGCGAGCAGATAGGGCTGCTCATCGCGGCCCATCAAGGTGGCGACGAAGGTTGCGCCATCGGGCGGCTTCACGCGGCTCGACAGGGGCTCACCGTGGCTCTTCGCGCTGGGGAGCTTGTGCACCGGAACGGTGTACACCCGTCCCGTGCTGTCGACGACCATGACGTTTTGATTGGTCTTGCCCCAGGCGGCGTCCTGGAAGCCGTCACCCGCCTTGTAGTTGAGCTTCTCCGGCACGACGTCATGACCCTTGGCCGCGCGGATCCAGCCCTGCTGCGAGAGCACGACCGTAACGGGCTCGCTCGGCACGAGATCGGTCTCTTGCAGGGCCTTGGCCGGCCCCCGCTCGGTGATGGGCGAGCGGCGCTCGTCGCCGTATTGGTCGGCGACCGCCTTGAGCTCCTTCTTGACCAGGCTCTTCAAGCGCCGATCCGAAGACAGCGTCTTCTCGATATCCGCCTTTTCCCTTTCCAGCTCGTCCTGCTCGCCGCGGATCTTCATCTCCTCGAGCTTGGCGAGGTGGCGCAGGCGCAGCTCGAGGATGGCCTCGGCCTGGCGGTCGCTGAGCTCGAAGCGTTTCATCAGCGCGACCTTGGGCATGTCCTCTTCGCGGATGATACGGATCACCTCGTCGATGTTGAGATAGGCCGTGAGCAGCCCCTCGAGCACGTGCAGGCGGTCATCGACCTTCT
>CAYUKN010000055.1:0-15196 GCA_964445325.1 uncultured Ectothiorhodospiraceae bacterium | reverse complement strand
GTACCCATAGCGCACACGCGCCGTGGACCGTGATCGCCGCCGAGGACAAGCCCTATGCACGGGTACGCGCGCTCGAGACCGCGGAGGCCGGCATCGCCGAGCGCATCGATCTGCGCGCCCCCGACGTCGATCCGGCGCTGTTGGACAAGGCGCGGCGCGCCCTCGACGAATGACGCAGCCGGGCGCGCACGCCCCGCCGCGGTGCCCGGGCAAATACAGCAGATAATCGATGGGGAGCACGTCGTAGCGGTCGTGCACGAACGCGACTACGAGCAAGCCAGCCGTGGCGTGATCGAGTAAGCATAGATGAAGGCCCATGGCCGTGGTGAAGACCAAGTAGAAGCGCTCGCTCGCGTCGTCCGCGCGGCGGAAACGCGTGGAGCCTAATGCTACGATGTGAGGATTGGCCCCGAACGCCTCTCCTTTTTCTTTAGGTTCGAGGGCATAGGAGAATAGCCATCGATGATGCCAAACAAAAAATATCGGAGACACTTCTGGAATTTGCAGCGCCACTGATCGATGCGCTCGGGAATGATCCGAACAAGGCTGACTTGGAATCCGTGCTGCGTTTGGCTGGTGGCATATGGAACGCGTGTGTCATCGATACCTGTTATGGCACAACGGAGCATGTCGAAGCCATGAGGGAACAGCTAAAACAGGACTCGGGCTATAGTGCGTTCGTCGAACATCTGATCGAAAGAAAAAAAGGCGTATGGTGACGATTGGAGGGCAATGACCAACGAGCAAGTCTTGGAGAAAAACGGGGAAGTGGTCGTGCGAGTGGAAGCGAGGGGCGACGTATCCTAATGTGACCCCGCGTCGGTTGGGTAAAAAACGGTTTCACCATTGCTTACGGGTGATGGGTGTTGGTGGCTTGTACGACGAGCTATGTCTCACAAGCGCGGGCCGCCGCCCAGACACCAGCGATCGGACGCCCTCGGATTCAACAGGGGCGAGCGGGTTTTTGCTGTGGCCCTGAACTTTCGGAATTTGGGTTATTGTCCCAGAACTCCAATGAGCCACTAGCCCGCGGTCAGGGGTGGTACCAGTCGGGGGCGGCGCCGCCTGCGTCAGCCCCATGACTCAAACACGTGTCGCTGAGGGCTCTGAAAACTGCACTGACTCGGCGACGGCGGCGGCGAACGGCGCAACGCTCGGGAGGAACGACCATGGCGCGAAATGTCAGCCAAAAACTGATCGCCGACCACCTGGTGCAAGGCGAGATGGCCTTGGGCGCAGAGATCGGACTGCGAATCGATCAGACGCTCACCCAGGACGCCACCGGCACCCTCGTGATGCTGGAGTTCGAGGCGCTGGGGCTGGAGCGGGTCCGTACCGAGGTCTCGGCCCAATACGTCGATCACAACCTCATTCAAGAGGATTTCCGTAATCCGGATGATCACGTGTTCCTGGCCAGTGCGGCCAAAAAATATGGCCTGTGGTTCAGCCCGCCGGGTAATGGTGTGAGCCACCCCGTGCACATGGAGCGCCTTGGCGTTCCCGCCAAGAGCCTGCTCGGCTCGGACAGTCACACCTGTGCGGCCGGCTCACTGGGGATGCTGGCCATCGGCGCGGGTGGACTGGAAGTGGCCATGGCCATGGCGGGCGAGCCCTTCCACATGCGTATGCCCGAGATCATGGGTGTGAAGCTGAGCGGCGGCCTGCCGGATTGGGTCAGCGCCAAAGATGTCATCCTGGAGATGCTGCGCCGCCACGGGGTCTCCGGGGGCAAAGGGCGGATCATCGAGTACTACGGCCCCGGGCTGGCCGAGCTCGGCGCCATGGACCGGCATGTCATCGCCAACATGGGCGCCGAGCTAGGGGCCACAGCGACGGTTTTCCCCTCGGACGAGAGCACGCGCGCGTTCCTGCGACAGCAGGGACGCGAGCACGACTGGGTGGCGCTAGAGGCCGATCCCGGCTGCGGCTACGACGTCACCGATGCCATCGATCTAGCCACCTTGGAGCCCCTGATCGCGCTGCCGAGCAGCCCCGACAATGTCGTGCCGGTACGCGAGGTCGTCGGCGAGCCGGTCTACCAGGCCTACGTGGGTTCCTCCGCCAACCCAGGGCTGCGCGACTTCGGCATCGCCGCCGCGATCGTCCGGGGGCAACGCATCGCCGAGGGGATCTCGTTCGATATCAATCCCACCTCGCGCCAGATCCTGCAGCAGATGATCGATCTGGGGTCGTTGGGTGATTTGATCGCCGCGGGCGCGCGCCTGCATCAAACTGGCTGTAACGGCTGTATCGGCATGGGGCAAGCGCCGGCAACCGGGCGCAACAGTTTGCGTACCGTGCCGCGTAACTTCCCGGGCCGCTCCGGCACCGAGGAGGATGCGGTTTTCCTGTGCAGCCCCGAGGTAGCGGCCGCGTCGGCGCTAACCGGCACCATCACCGACCCGCGCACCCTGGAGCAGCCCTACCCGCAGCGCGACGAGCCGAAGGCGGCAACCAGCAACGTCGACATCATGCACCCGCCGGCCGACGACGCCGCCGGCACGGCGCTGCAAAAGGGACCCAACATCGCCAGTCTGCCGGCGTTCGAGCCGCTCGACGAGCGGATTGAGGCGCCGGTCCTACTGAAAGCCGGCGACGACGTATCCACCGATGAGATCATGCCGGCTGGCGCCAAGGTTCTCCCTTACCGGAGCAATATCCCCGTCATCAGCACCTTCACCTTCTCGCGCCTCGATGAGGGCTACTACGCCCGTGCCATTGCATACCAGCAAGCGGGGTCGCTCGTCGTCGGCGGGGCTAACTACGGCCAAGGCTCGAGCCGCGAGCATGCGGCGATCGCGCCCGCCTACCTAGGCGTCAAGGCTGTGCTGGCGAAGTCGTTTGCGCGCATCCACTGGCAGAACCTGATCAACTTCGGCGTGCTGCCGTTGAATTTCGCCGACGATGGGGATTATGCGCGTATTGGGCGCGACGACATCCTGGTGATCGACGGCTTACGCGAGGCGTTGGCCAGCGATGGTTCGATCGAGGCGTACAATAAGACGCGTGATGAGCGTTACTCGCTGACCCACACCCTGTCCGAGCGCCAGGTCGAGGTCGTGATCGCGGGTGGCTTGGTCCGGCATACCCGCGAGCGTAAGGCTGCCTGATCGCCCGCCTGTTGAGAGATTATGGACAGCCATCACACGCTTGACTGAGTGAGCGGCGAACGGCTGAGGCGTATGGACACTGCCACCATAGACCCAGCCTCGAAGGCATACGTCTCTTTGTTCGCGAACGCAATGGGGTTTGTCCCCGCTTTTTCCGGACACTACTGGCACAATACTTGAAATCGCTGATCAAGAACCGCGGGCTGCACGAGCTCGAACTCTTTGCCCTGAAACCACAACTCTGCATCCGAAGGCAATCCACGGTAGATCGCGGTTGCTACTCCGTGAATCTGGCGGCGAGAAACCTCCCAGCGAGTTCGCTCGGCAATCTCGACCAACTCGCCGTAATAAGCCCCAGAGGGGTGATTCCGTTGCAGCCACTTCGTAACATGAGCCGTTGCCGCGAGAAAGTCGCGCTTGTCCGCGTTACAACGGTTGTGCGCAGCCACGAGATTCGCGAGTCCGTTTTCCGGGTACCGCGACCATGGGATAAAGTGATCGACCTCCGGCTGATAACCGCGGCGACTTTTGAAGGCCCCCTCGCAGTAAAAACACCGGCCGCCCTGAAGCTCCTGCAGTGGCTCGCGCAGTTCTTCGGTCGAGCTGCGGGTGGTGCCGAATAGAAACTCTTCTAGCCTGGCCTCCGGCAACGCATTCGTCTGGGCCACCATCAGCGCCCACTGGCGGCGGATGACAGGACGTAGCACTCCATTCAGACGCGTCAACGCACTGCCCACGCCCGACTGCAAGCGGATCTGACCGTCGAACCGCCCGCCCGTGCCCTCCCGGAAAGCCCGAACCTCAGCGTGGCGTATGTCGTCGCTCCAGGCCAGCTCGTACAGGAACGGATGCCATCGGTTGCCGAAGCGCTGAAGCTTCGGCAACGGCATTTCGACCAACTTCCATTCGACCCGGTCGACTAGCCGATCGAATCGCGACGGCTCCTCGACGCGGACGCGCGAGAGCGGGGCCCCTAATCCCCAGCGTGAGGCATTTCGGAACCGCTCAATGACCCTCACAATCTCAGCCTGGCTTCCGGCATGGCTCTGATTTTGGCGCAGGACATGCACGCCGTGCGCCGGCGCATACGGAACGGTGTGGGGCCAATACAGCTCGATAACCTTGACCGCCAGGTCGCGCGTACTCAGTTGCCGCGGCGCCGTGCCATCGGCCTCCGTCTGCTCGAGGCAAAGATCCATCAGGCCCAGCAGCACGGCATATTTATAGGTGGCGGTGAAACGGCCCTGCTCGAGCAGCGCCAAAATCTTCTCGGCCAACCCTATCGGATCCGGTTCCCCGTCTTCCGCGCCACTCATCCCGTATCCCAATAGTTGGCCTTGTCGGGGCAGACCCAGCGAACGCCGCCGCGTGGATCCTGGGAATCCCCCTGATAGCGCGGAATCACGTGGATGTGGACGTGGGCGACCGTCTGGCCCGCGGCCGCCCCGTCGTTGATCCCGATGTTGTAGCCATCGGGCTGGTGCTCGCGATCGATGAGTTCCTTGGCCCACCGGATGGCCTGGAAGCTCTCGGTGGCCTCGGAATCGGTGAGATCAAACCAGGATGGGACATGGCGTCTCGGGAGAACCAACCGATGGCCCGGTGAGACGGGGTAACCGTCACCAATGACCAACCATTGGGCGGACTCGAGCTCAATGCGTGTCGCATCCAATCGGCAAAAGGGGCATTGCCTCCCTTCGCGGCTCATCGCAACCCCCCTGACAGGCACCAGGTCGACGCTATCCGATGCCCTCGCCGGCTCGCAATCGCTGCCGGCTCCCGACCTGACTCAGTCAGGCCCAACACGCTGCATCACGGGCACAAGTCGCTCGGGGCAAATTGCTCAAGTCCCTGACTGGCCGCGCCTATAAGCACCTGAGCACCACCAGTCCGTTCACGTGGGCCGGCAACATGTGGATGGGCTAACCGGCGTGCACGGCCTTGATCCCGGTCCGGTGGGCGGAATGATATGACGTATACCGTCGAACGGACGAGCTATTACACTACGCTATTATCTCGTTGAAGCCGGACATTCACTTTGTCCTACACCGTCTTTAATCACGCGGCCGCCGAGAAGGCCCCACTCTATAGAGCGGTCATGGGAGCGTTTGTCGACGCTAAGGCGCATTTCACGGTCCATCTCCGCCCCGAAGACGTCCATCAAAGCATTGAGGGATATTCGCTAGAGAGCGTGCAAGATGCGCTCGGCCAGCTAGTCCAATGGGGCAATCTCCAAGCCGACCCGGACACCGCCCGCGTGACAAGCATCGAGGCCTTTTACCGCGCCCGCTACCTGTATCAACTCACTCGCGCCGGCGAGGCAGCAGAGCAGGCGCTACAGCTCTTTGACCGCGAGCTTGGGCGGCGCGGTGCGCTGCAATCCGTGGCCCTGGACGACATCCGATTGCGCCTGCGCTCACTCGCCGAGCTGGCGGACGAGGATCAGCCCGACGCGACCCAGGTGCAATTGCTGCTGCGCGATCTCACCACCGTCTTCGAAGACCTGGCCGAGAACGCACGCGCGTTCATGAGCGGCCTCTCGCGCACCTTGGAGCTGCGCGGCGACGACGCCAACGCCCTAATCGCCTACAAGGAGCGCCTGGTTGGCTACATCGAGCGTTTCATCGGCGATCTGGTCACCGCCTCGGCCGAGATCGCCAGCACCCTGCGCCAACTCGACGGCGAGTCCCACCCGGCTCGCCCCATCGCCCGGCTGCTGCGCCTGACGGCCGAGCGCGATGCCGCCGACAGTGCCCCGGAATTAAGCGAGGGGGCGGACCCATCTGCCGCCCAGGAAACGGAGCGCCAGCGGGCGTTGGCACAATGGGAAGGCCACTGGGCGGGGCTGAAGGCCTGGTTCCTGGACACCCCGGAACGCCGCGCCCAGGCCACCCTATTGCGGGCCCAGGCGCGGCGCTCGATTTCCCAAATGCTGGAGGCCGTCCAGCGCCTCAATGAGCGCCGCCTCGGCCGCAGCGATCGGGCTGCCGACTTCCGCGTGCTCGCTCGCTGGTTCCTGGAATGCCCGGATGACGATACCGCCCACCGCCTCTGGCGCACCGCCTTCGGGCTCCATCCGGCCCGCCATCTGGGCGTCACACCGGAGACGCTGGAGGCCTGGCAGGCCGAGCCCATCCCGGCCAGCCGCGCCTGGCGCGATGCGCCCCCGTTGCAGATCAGCGCGCGCCTGCGCGCTACCGGCAGCCATCAAAGGCGGGTGGCGCCACCGCCGGTTCAGCGCCGCGATCAGGCGCGCGCCTACCTGGCCCGCCAGCTCGCCGCGGAAACCGCGGAACTGCGCGCGGCGCGCGAGACCCTGGCCACGGGCGAGGAAACCCGGCTCTCCGCCATCGGCCAGCTCGATAGCGATGCTTTCTCGCTCATGCTCGAGCTCCTGGGCGATGCCCTGGCTGCGGCGTCGTCACCGGAAGACGCCGTGACCACCACGACCGGCGACGGCAGCCTGCGCATCGAGCTCACGCCCTTGGGGGCCGATACCGCAGCGACCATCGCCACACCGCAGGGGTGGCTCACCGGACGCGACTACCGCCTGCGCATTACGGATCTGGAGCCGTCGGCCTAATGCGGGCGAGTGCCGAGGATCTGCCCGATGTCCTGGAACGCAACCGCCAGGACGAGCGCCAGCAGGCGCTGCGCGCCCTGCTCGCTCAGCCCCTGATGGCCTCCAGCGATCCGTCCTTTCCCCGAGTACGCCGCCACAGCGAGTATCTACGCGATTGGTTGAGCCGCGAGACGGGCTGGCACCTCCAGATAGAGGCCGAGTTCGCGCGGCTCTACAAGCGCCCGGCCGACCACAACGACCCCACGCGGGGCGCCACCAGCGGCGGCACAACCTTCACGCGCCGGCGCTACGCCCTGCTCTGCCTGCTTCTCGCCGACCTTGAGCGCAGTGACACCCAGATCACGCTGGCCCGTCTCGGGGAGTCGGTGGTCAACGCGGCGGCGGATCGCACACTGGAGGCTGCCGGGCTGCGCTTTAGCCTGGAAGGCCGCGATGAGCGCCGCGATCTAGTGACGGTGGTGCGCCTGCTATTGGATTGTGGCCTCCTCAGCCGGGTGGCCGGCAGCGAGGACGCCTTCGTCCAGCGCGAGGGCGATGGCGATGCCCTCTACGACATCAACCGCCGCATCCTGGCCGCCCTGCTCGTCACCCTGCGCGGGCCGTCCATGGTGGAGCTCGACGACACGCCGCTATCGCTGGACGAGCGCTTGGCCGCCGTCAGCACCGGTTTCGTTCCGGACACCAGTGAGGGCCGCAACCGGGCCCTGCGCCAGGAGCTCACCGCCCGCCTACTCGACGACCCCGTGGTCTACTGGCATGAGCTCGACGACGACGCGCGCCAGTATCTGTCCAGCCAACGCAGCGCCATCACCCGCCGCATCCAGGAGGCCACGGGTCTGGTGCCCGAGATCCGCGCCGAGGGGCTGGCCATGGTCGATCCGACCCACCGGCTAACGGATCAGCGGATGCCGTCCGAGGGCACCGACGGCCACGCCACCCTGCTGGTGGCCGCCCATCTGGCCGAACAGCCCGCCGACACCACCGTGTCCATGGCGACGCTGGCCGAGCGCATCGCAGCCTGGCGCCCGGCCTATCGCCGCTACTGGCGCAAGGCCGCCATGGAACCCGGCGCGGAATGGCACCTGGCCCGCCAGGCGGTCGAGCAATTGCGCGGCCTGCGGCTGGTGGAGGTGGGTAGCGACGGGATCCGCCCCTTGCCCGCCCTGGCACGGTTCGCCATCGGGGGGCCGCGACTGCCGGACGAGCCCGCTGGCGAGGCCAACGACGACGACCATGACTGATCTGCCCGAGCCCCAATCCAAACGTTGGCAGCCGCTGCGCACCGGCCTCGTCGACCTGTTCTATTACGACCATGAGGAGTTTCGGTTCCACGACGGCCGACTGCTGCTGCGCGGTAACAACGGCACCGGCAAATCCAAGGTCATGGCACTAACCCTGCCCTTCCTGCTGGACGGGCGTTTGTCACCGGCCCGCGTCGAGCCCGACGGCGATGCGGGCAAGCGCATGGACTGGAACCTCCTGCTCGGCGAGGGCGGCGAGCGCCAGGGCTACAGTTGGCTGGAATTCGGCCGCGTGGGTGACGACGGCCCCGAATACTGCACCATCGGCTGCGGCCTCAAGGCGGTCCAGGGGCGGGATACGCGATCGTGGTTCTTCGTCACGCCCCAGCGCGTCGGCGAATCCCTGTTCCTCATCGACAATGGCCGCACCCTCGGGCGTGATCGCCTCAACCAGGCGCTCACCGAGGACGGCCGACTGTTCGACCAGGCAAGCGCCTACCGCCGCGCCATCGACGAGACACTCTTCGGCCTCGGCAGTGAGCGCTACGAGGCCCTCCTCGATCTGTTACTGCAGCTGCGCCAGCCCCAGCTCGCCAAGCGCCCGGACGAAGCCCGCCTGTCGCGCGCCCTTACCGAGGCCCTGCCGCCCATGGAAGGCGGGGTCATCGCCGATGTCGCGGACGCCTTTCGCAACATCGACGCCGAGCGTGAGGAGACCGAGGCCCTGGAGCAGGGGCGTGACGCCGTGGCCGCCTTCCTCGGCCATTACCGTGCCTACGCCGCCATCGCCGGCCGCCGCCGCGCCCGCGAGCTGCGCAATGCCCATAGCGCCTATGAGACCGCGCGCGGCAATCTCAACCAGCACGAGAGCGAGCTCAACGAGGCACGCCAGGCCTGGCAGGCGCTGGAGACCCGCGAGCAGTCGCTGGAGGCCGATCGCCGCTCGGCCGAGCAGGAGCGCGAGACCCTGCGTGACAGCCCCGCCATGCGCTCGGCCCAGGAGCTCGAGAGCGCCGAGACCACCGCGCGCGAGCGCCGGGACTACGCCGAGCGCCTGGCCCGATGGCAGCAAAAGGCCGACAGCGAGCTGGAACAGCGCCGCCAACGGCTCGCGGACCAACAAGGCCGTGTCACCAACGCCGAGAACGCGCTCGCGGGGGACATCCAACGGCTGGCCGAGGCCGCTGAAACGGCCGGCATCGCCGAAGACCATCGGGCCTGCTGCCAGCGTCTGGGCCTGCCCGACAGCCGTGACACCCCGCCGGAGACGGCCCGTGACGCGCTCCTCGCGATCCAGTCGCGCCGCCAGGAGGGTGTCGAGCTCTTGGCGCGCCACAACCAGGCACTAAGCGAGGCCGAGCAGCGCCTCGCCACGGCGCGCGAGCACTGGCAGTGGCACAGCGACGAACAGGACCGGCTCAACCAGGCCCATGCCGAGGCCGAGCGCAGCCGCCAGCGCCGCGCCGATGAGCACATCCAGCACTGGCGCGCGCACCTCGCCGCCATCGATGAGCTCGCCATCGACGATGCCGAGGCCTGCCTGGCCGAGCTCACCGAATGGGCCACGCACCAGGAGGGGCCGAACCCGGCCCGTCAGGCGCTCGAGGACGCGCGTCAGGCCCTAACCGAGCACCTGGCCACCGACCGCGCCCAACAGCGCAGCGAGCGCGAGCGCATCACCGCGGCCATGGCGGCGCTGACCGACGAGCGCGATCAACTGGCGCGGGGCGAGCAGATCGCCCCGCCCACCCCGCATACGCGCGACGCCGACCAGCGCCGCCGACGGCCCGGCGCGCCGCTGTGGCAGCTGCTCGACTTCCAGGACGGCCTCGACGCCGCGGATCGGGCCGGTCTGGAGGCGGCCCTGGAGGCAGCCGGTCTGCTCGATGCCTGGGTCATGCCCGACGCCACGCTCAAGGGCAACGAGACCTGGGACACGCTGCTCACCGTCGACACTGAGCACGCCGACACCGCGCTCACCACCGTCCTCGCCCCCGCCACCGACTGGCAGGCGGCCGACGAGCCCGTGCCCGCCGCGACGGTGGAAGCGATACTCGCGCGTATCGGCTACGGCGAGCAGGCGACCGGGACCCGCTTTGTCACCACCGACGGGCGCTGGCGGCTCGGGCCGGCCGGCGGCGCCTGGGCCAAGGACGAGGCCGTCTACATCGGCCACGCCGCGCGCGAGGCCGCCCGCCAGGCACGCCTGGCGGCCATTGCCACCGAGCTGGCGGAATGGCAACAAGCATTGGAGACCGTGGATGCCCGCCTGGCCGAGCTCGACGCCCGGGGCGAGCGGGCCGAGCGGGAGTGGCGCGACCAGCCGGATGACCGAGCGCTGCGTCAGGCCCAGGCCGATGAGGCCGCCGCCCTCCAGGCACTGAATGCCCAAATCGAGCGCACCGAGCGCGCTCGCGTCGCGCTCGATCAGCGTCAGCAGGAAGCCGATCAACAACGCCACGAACGCGACCAGCTCGCCGCCGACCTGGGGCTACCCAGCGATGACGCGGGCCTGGCGAGCGTGCGCTCGGCGCTCGCCGACTACGCTGCCGGCGCACGCGAGCTGGCCGGCCATTTGACCGCACGCAACCGGGAGGCGGAGCTGCTGACCCAGCTCGAGGCCGACACCGCCACCGCCGTCGACGAGGCCACCAGCGCCGCCGAGGCCGCGCGCGAGGCCGAAGACAACGCCCAGGCCGCCGAGACCCGCCGCGACACCCTGCGGGCCAGCGTGGGCGCGGACGTCGAGGCCCTCCAGCGGCAGCTCGCCGCGGTCGACGAGCGCCTCGAGCAGATCCGCGCGAACGCCAGCGAACTGCGCCGCGAGCGCGACGCGCTCAACCAACGCATCGGCACCTTGGAAGCAGCTCTCACGAGCGAGCGCGAACGCCTGAGCGAAGCGGACACCCGCCGGGCGGCTGCGATCGCGCGGCTACGCGCCTTCGCCGAGGAAGGCCTGGTGTCGGTGGCCACCCAGGCGGCCATCACGCTGGATGATCAGCCCTCGTGGGCCCCTGAGCCGGCCGTCCAGCTCGCCCGTCGTCTGGAGCACGCGCTGGCCGATGTCGATGACGGCGATACCGCCTGGCAGCGCCATCAGCGCGGTTTGCACGAGCACTTCACCACCCTCGAGCAGCACCTGAGCCGCCATGGCCAGTCGGCGAGCGCCGAGCAGCAGGACGATCTCCTGATCGTCCGCATCACCTTCCAGAACCGGCGCCACGCGCCGGATGCCCTACTCACGGAGCTCGACGCCGAGATCCAGCAGCGCCGCGAGCTGCTGTCGGCGCGCGAGCGCGAGCTCATGGAGAACTACCTCATCGACGAGGTCGCCAGCCACCTCCAGCAGCGGCTCATGGAGACCGAGCGACGCGTCGCGCGTATGAACGCCGAGCTCGCCGATCGCCCCACCAGCACCGGCATGCGGCTGCGCATCCGCTGGCAACCGCTGGCCGAGGGCGAGGAAGCCGCCGGCCTGAGCGCGCCCGCGGAGCTGGAGGCCACCCGCGAGCGGTTGTTGCGCCAGAGCATGGATGCCTGGTCACCGGCGGACCGCGAGGCCGTGGGCGAGTTCATCCTGGCGCGCATCAACGAGGCCCGCCAGTCCGACGAGGGCGGTGACCTGCGCCAGCTCCTGGAGCGCGCCCTGGATTACCGCTACTGGCACCGCTTCCGCGTCGAGCGCTGGCAGCAAGGGCGCTGGCGCCCTGCCTACGGGCCGGCATCCGGCGGTGAGCGCGCGCTCGTGATCACCTTGCCATTGTTCGCCGCCGCGGCCAGTCACTACGGCAGCGCCGCGCCGGAGTCGCCCCGGCTCATCATGCTCGACGAGGTCTTCGCCGGCGTCGACGACGACGCCCGCGCCAAATGCATGGGCCTGCTCGCCCAGTTCGATCTGGACGTCATGATGACCTCGGAGCGTGAATGGGGTTGCTACGCGGAGATGCCGGGGCTCGCCATTTGCCAGCTCATCCGGCGGGAAGGCGTGGATGCCGTCCACGTCTCGCGCTGGCGCTGGGACGGCGCCCAACGCCACCGCGAGCCCGCCCCCGAGACGCCCATGGAGGCTGAGGCCGCCGACGACCGCGACACCCCCGTTAACGAGTCGCTATTTTGAGCGTCGACTTGGTGCGCCTGCAGCGCCTGCTCGGCGGTGAAGACGCCGCCCGGCTCCGGCGGCGCCTGCGTGAGCGCCTAGCTCGCGGCGGCAACGGGCCGATCACGCTGAGCCGGGCCAGCGATACCGAGCGAGCCACCGTCGAACGCCTCCTTGGCCGCCCACCGAGGCGGGGCACCAGCCTGCGCGTCGACCCCGACGACGTGGCCTCGACCCTGACCCAGGCCGGCATCGCTCCCGACCTGACCACCGCGCTTGAGGCCCTGGACGGGCCGATACGTGACACCCAGGCCGAACGAGCCGCCACGGCCCAACGCTGGCAGGCGGTCTTCGACGGCATCCGCGAGCGCGCCGACGACCTTGGGCTCTCCGGCTGGATCGAGGCCCTGGAGTCATCCGGTCTACTCAAAAGGCTCAGCCGCAACGACCCGAACCGAGCTGAACAATTCTTGACGTCTAGCCTGGATGTGATCGAACAGCTGCCTGGCCAGGGCATCAATCGCGCTAGCCTAGCCGCCCGCTGTCTTGGCGACGCGCACGGCCTCGATCGGGGCCAACCCGTCACCGCCCTGGTCCGTCAGGCCCTACAAAGCCACTGGGGTGGTGGTATCGCAGATCCGGAGGCCGACGAGCGCACCATCTGGGCCCACGGCGGCGTACTGATAGGTGGGGATATCAGTAGTACGATCCTGGGTTTTCGACTGCCCGTAACCGGCGACGGCCCGACGGCAGATATGCTGACGGCGCAAAATGCCGCGGGCGAGCCCGTGTATCTCACCCTCCGTCAGCTCCTCAGGCAGCCGCCGCTGTGGGACGTGACAGGTACGGATGTCTTCGTCTGCGAGAATCCGACGGTCCTCGCCGAGGCGGCGGAGCGACTGGGCCACAATTGTGCACCGATCATCGCCACCAATGGTCAACCTCACACAGCTTGCCTCGTACTACTAGAAGCGCTTACGAATGCGGGCGCCCGATTGCACGTGCGCGCCGATTTTGATTGGCCAGGCGTTAGTATTGTCAATCGGCTCCTTCAACGCTTCCCGATGACACCGT
This sequence comes from uncultured Ectothiorhodospiraceae bacterium, assembly GCA_964445325.1. Taxonomy (GTDB): domain Bacteria; phylum Pseudomonadota; class Gammaproteobacteria; order XJ16; family Halofilaceae; genus Halofilum. Next base: position 2,092 of record CAYUKN010000055.1, on the reverse strand, counting down.
GGCGCATGGACAGCGCCACTTTGGATCGCCACACTGATCTCGGTGGTCGCCCACTTCGAGGTCCAGCCGTCCATGCAAGTTGGGACAACCGCCTCTCTGGCGCGCTCCAACAGCACGGCCGCATCTTGGAAGAGGAGCAACTGCTACGGATGTTACTCGAAGACCTCAACGCCGGAGGTCGACCTCAACGTGGCAGAACTTAGCAAGGGCGAGTTACAAAGCTGAGGTTACCAAGGCACGTCAACCGCTGCCACTCCGACCTAGCTGTCCATGCCACTCCTCGCACCCGATACCCCACCCGATGGCCAATCTTGGGAAAACTGTGGTGCACGATGGCGCCTACTCAGCGCGGTAACGGCCCCACCGAGCCCTTCAATGCGCATAAGCCACGAACGGTTACATCGTTCGCGCGCTTCCCGTTTCGTCCAGTAGACCGTCGCATGTGACCGTGGTGACATGCGACTGAACAGGCTACGGGAAAACCCGACATGACCAAGCAAAAGCGATATCGCGAGCGCATGCGCGCTGCAGGGCTACGGCCGGTACAGATTTGGGTGCCTGACACTCGCTCGCCCGACTTTCAGGCCGAATGCCGCCGCCAGGCGGAGCGGATCAACGCCGCAACACGAACCGAGGACGAGGCGCTCGCATTCATTGAGGCCACCGCGGATTGGGGCGACGGGGCGTCGACCTCTTGAAGCGAGGTGACCTTGTCACGGTCGCCGCGCGTGGTGCTTATAGCGGCAAGCCGAGGCCGGCTCTGATCGTGCAGTCGGACCATTTCTCGGAGCTCGCCAGCGTGACCGTCTGTCTACTGTCGACGGAACGTATTCAGGCGCCGCTCTTGCGGCTCGACGTCGAGCCCGACGACACGAACGGGCCCGCCCAGTCTTGCCAGGTGATGATCGACAAGCTGGTGACAGTGCCACGATCATCGATCGGCCAGCACATCGGGACGTTAGATCGTGACGAACTCCTACGAGTGGATCGCGCGCTCGCACCCTTCCTCGGTATCGCGTGAACCGCAAGGCGTGACGGTTGGACGGCTGCCTGCCGCGTCCCGAGGCGCTTGTGAAAGACCCTCCAAGCTTCGCGTGGCGTGCCAAGCCCTGGCGAGCGCTTGAAATCACGTAATGCACCAACAGTTAAAGCGGGGCTCATGAACAGCTGAACACCGTCAACATTTAGTTCCCTCGCGACGAGGTGCACCGCTATCGTTAGTGGGTAGACCGGCCGGTTGCCCGGCCGGCCCCCGATGAGAACCGCTCGAGCGGGACTACCGCAATCGGCACACCTTTATCACCATGATCTACATGTTGGCCGCGCCCATTGGCGACATCGCGAAATCCACGTAGTGCGTCGAAGCGCCGCTATGGCCTCTGGCGCGTGCAGACGCTCCTACGCAGCGAGGGCTGGCTGATCAACCACAAAAAGACGCATCGCATCTATTGCGAGGAAGGCCTCAACTTGCGCCGCAAGCGCCCGCGACGCCGCGTCGCCCCGGCGCATCAGGAGGCCAGGCCGGTGGCCTCTACTTGCAACGAGGCCTGGAGCATGGATTTTGTCGCCGATGAGCTATTCAACGGCCGCCGGATCCGGGCGCTGACTGTGGTCGACAATGCCGAGATCTTCGACAAAGTCGTCCGGTGGACACCGGTCGCCTTCGAGATCTCGTTCAGCGTCACCCGCTCGCCCCGGGGCAAACTCCCGTCCCGCGATTCTATTCGTTAACCGATACCGACTCATCGGTGGGGCTGCTCCTTACCCGTAACTAGGGAAAGATGCACAAGGGCTGTGTTCGGGTCGCTGGCGACGAGTACGGGTTCCGCAACCCGGCTGAGGGCGTGAAGCCCCTGCGAGAGCCCCGCCCCACCCTCGATCCGTTGTCTGTGGAGGAGGTCCAGCAATTGCTCGAGGTGCATGGCTCCGTCATGAAAAAAATTTCTCGCTAATCCAATATTTGTCACTTGTGTCATGAACGGCGCCGAGCTAGTTTGCCCTTATCCCTTCGCCGGGCACCGGCGCCAATGAAAGGAAATACCGCCATGGCCGATGACATCGAATTCGTGGTCCGCCCCGTCCCCGCACGGGG
>CAYUKN010000054.1:8297-15237 GCA_964445325.1 uncultured Ectothiorhodospiraceae bacterium | reverse complement strand
GGCGTGACCGTGGCGAAGGAGATCGAGCTCGAGGACAAGTTCGAGAACATGGGCGTGCAGATGGTCAAGGAGGTCGCCAACCAGACCTCCGACAACGCCGGTGATGGCACGACCACGGCCACGGTGCTGGCGCAGTCGATGATCCACGAGGGCATGAAGGCCGTGACCGCCGGCATGAACCCGATGGATCTCAAGCGCGGCATCGACAAGGCGGTCAAGAGCTGCGTCGACGAGCTCGCCAACCTGTCGAAGCCGTGCAACGACCAAACGTCGATCACGCAGGTCGGCGCGATCTCGGCGAACAGCGATCATGAGGTGGGCCAGCTCATCGCCGACGCGATGAACAAGGTCGGCCAGGAAGGCGTGATCACCGTCGAGGAGGGCTCCGGCCTGGAGAACGAGCTCGACGTGGTCGAGGGCATGGAGTTCGACCGCGGCTATCAGAGCCCGTACTTCGTGACCAACAACGAGAGCATGCAGGCCGAACTCGACAACCCCTACATCCTCATCCACGACAAGAAGGTCTCGAACATCCGGGATCTGCTGCCCGTGCTCGAGGCGGTGTCGAAGGAGAGCCGCCCGCTGCTCATCGTCTCCGAGGAGGTCGAGGGCGAGGCCCTGGCGACGCTGGTGGTCAACAATATCCGCGGCATCGTCAAGGTCTGCGCGGTCAAGGCGCCCGGCTTCGGCGACCGCCGCAAGGCGATGCTCCAGGATCTGGCGGTGCTCACCGGCGGCCAGGTGGTTTCCGAGGAAGTCGGCATGAAGCTCGAGAACGCCGGCATCGAGCACCTCGGTCAGGCCGGGCGGATCACGGTCGATAAGGACAGCACCACGGTCGTCTCCGGTGCCGGCAACAAGGCCGACATCGAGGCCCGCTGCTCCCAGATCCGCCAGCAGATCGAGGACTCGAGCTCCGACTACGACAAGGAGAAGCTCCAGGAGCGCCTCGCCAAGCTCGCCGGCGGCGTGGCCGTGATCAAGGTCGGCGCCTCGACCGAGACCGAGATGAAGGAGAAGAAGGATCGCGTCGACGACGCCCTGCACGCGACCCGTGCGGCCGTCGAGGAGGGCGTGGTCCCGGGCGGCGGCGTCGCCCTGGTGCGCTCGTTGAAGGGGCTCGAGAACGTGAAAGGCGAGAACCACGACCAGAACATGGGCGTGGGCATCGTCCGCCGCGCGGTCGAGGAGCCGATGCGCCAGATCGTCTACAACACCGGCGGTGAGCCCTCCGTCGTGCTCAACGGCGTGCGCCAGGCCTCGGGCAACCAGGGCTACAACGCCGCCACCGACGAGTACGGCGACATGATCGAGCAGGGCATCCTGGATCCGACCAAGGTGACCCGCTCGGCGCTGCAGAACGCCGCCTCGATCGCCGGCGTCATGGTGACCACCGAGGCGATGATCGCCGATTCGCCGAAGGAGGATGATTCCGGCGGCGGTGGCGGCGCCGACATGGGCGGCATGGGTGGCATGGGCGGCATGATGTAAGCCGTCCGGCCCATCGCCGGTCCGCCGAAAAGCCCCGCCACCGTGCGGGGCTTTTCATTTGGGAGCGACGGCCGTGGCTTGTGCGGCGATGAACGGCGCCCAGCGGCTGCCACGGCTATGCCCGTATCCGCTACAGTGTCGATTAAGAGGGCGAGTCGGCGGCTGGTACGGTTGTCGCCTGGCTCGCACACTCAACCGAGCAGCGCACGGGGCATCGCCTATGCAGGCGCGGGTCGAATCCGACGGCAGCGGATACTACGTGATCCTCGAATCGGACGCGTTGTCCGAGCCCGTCACGTTCCGAGCGGACGATCGCAAGGTCGCGATCGACCAGGCATGGCACTATCTGCAGCAGCAGGGTCACGCTTCCGACGACGCCGACGAGGTCCTCCAAGAGGCCTTGATGGAATTCGAGACCGCGCAGGATTAGGCCGGCGGTCGGCGACTCGCCCCACCGCGCCCGTCGCCGCTGCGTGCCATCCTGAGCGCGCCCCCGCCTCGGGCCCAGCGCCGGGGGCCACGCGGTGTGGGCGTCGTCCCTCCACCGCGACCGTCTCCGGTCTGGCCATGGCCCGGCCATGGCGACGGCGGGTTGGGACACCGCTGTAACCGATGGCCGCCGACGCCCTATGGCTGTCCTCGGGCCTGCTTGACAGCGATGATTGCTCGGGTGTTCGGTTGCCCGCGCGCGCCCGAGGCGGCAGGCTGCCCCGCGGTCGGCGTCCCTTGCCGGGGGCTGTCGGTCTCGCCCCCGGGTCGGAGGGCGACGTGCACGCGTTGCAGCTGGAATGCCTGATGCCTTCCCCGAGCAACGCGTGAGCGCAGGCGAGGGCACGCCCGTCGCGCCCATTGGACTCGATCATAAGGAGGGCACATGCGCATCGTCCCCGCCATCCTTCTCATCTGCGCCAGCGGTGCGGCGGCTGCCGCCGAGCAGCAGGTTTATCTGGCGACACTGCCCGGCTATCCGCCGTTTACGTTCTACCAGGAAGGGGTCGAGACCGAGGTGGAGGAGACGATCCCGCCGGGCGAGGAATCCGACTATTTCACCGGCTACAGCTGGGAGATCGCGCGGGCGGCGTTCCACGCGGTCGATTGGACCATCCAGCTGCGCATTACGCCGTGGGCGCGCGGCATGGAGGAGCTCCGGGAGAAGCAGACCGAGATCCTGTTTCCGACAGGCAAGAATCCCACGCGGCTGGAGTACATGCAGTATTCGGACAATAGCGTCGTCGACGTGAACTTCCTCATCTACAAGAATGACGACCGCTCTATTGGCTATGATGGTCTGCGTTCGCTCAAGGGTAAGCCGATCGCGGTCGTGCGCGGTTTCAACTATGGCGAGGCATTCAACCAGGCCGACTACATCGACAAAGTCACGGTCGACTCGATCGAGCAGGGCTTCGATGTCCTTGAGGAAGGCCGGGTCGTCGGCTTCGCTGGCTACGACATCCCGTGGGACTACCGGCTGCGCCAGTGGGATCGAGTGGACGAGTTCGAAAAACTGCCGGCTTTCGACGGTACCAAGGAGTTCCTCGCGGGCTTGCAGGATCACGAGCCCGCGACCGAGGCCATCGAGGCCTTCGACGAGGGCTACCGCCGAATCAAGGAAAACGGCACGCTCGCCGAGATCCGCGAGCGTTGGGAGTGATTCGATTCGCCGGTCGATCAACGCTTGAACGGCGTGGACACGCTCGCCGTGGCGGTTGGCCGACCCAGCGCTCATAGCCGCGCGGCGGTGCCGCCACGACGGCGTCGCCTCGGTGGTGTCGTTCATCCAATACGCGTGGGCCAGCCGGCGCGCTCCAACGCGCCGGGCGCCGTGGTGGGCGGACGACATGGCCCGGCACAGGGTTGATCAAGATCGTCCGCCATGGCGATCCATTGGTCGACGACCGCTGCGCTGACACCGCAGCAGTTCGCGGCGGTGCTACAAGCCTCGGGACTCGGCCGGCGCTGGCCCCTGCACGACCCCGTTTGCATCGCTGCCATGCTCGCCCGCGCCGACGTCACCGCCACCGCTTGGGACCGGTGAGCACCCGGTTGGTGTGGCGCGGTCGGCGACGGACTTCCACTACGTGTGTTTCCTCTCCGATCTCGCCGTCGACACCGCGTATCAGGGTCAAGGTATCGCTCGCGGGCTGCAACAGCTCACCCAGCGGTGTCTGGGTCCACGCTGCAAGATCGGCCTGTTGGCGGCGCCCGATGCCGGCGAGCGCGGCCTCGCCGGCGTGCCCGGGTCGCGCCGGCCCCGGGTCCAGGGCGCGCTGGGGCCCGAGCGCTATAGGGGATGGCCGTCAAAGCCAGTTGCCGGCGTCGTTGCACCGCTGGCTGTCGATGCGCTGATCGGCGAGTTCGCTCTCGTAGGCCTCGGCCGCACACTCACCCACGCGCTGGCCCCACTTCTGCCTGGACTGGCCATCGAGCTCGGAGGGGACATCGGACTCGATTTGCCCAATGCAATCACGCGTCGCCGAGGCCAGCGTGCGCTTGCAGGTCTGGGCGTCGACCTTGAAGCATTGCCGGAAGTACTGCTGCTCCGCGCAGAAATCGCTGGGCACGGCCGTTTCCATTCGATCGAACCATCGGCCTTTGTCGACGCCCGCGGCGAGGCTCGTCCCGGGCGCGAGCACCAGGGCCGCGGCCGCGATCGCCCCAAGGCCGTACGTGCCCCTCACCGGGCACGCCGCTGCCGTCATCGTATGTTGCCTCGACATGCGGGGACCTCCTGAAGCGGCCTCGGGGGAATCGGGTAGCACACCCGTGGCGGGAGCGCCTGCCGCCACCATGGGCCGTATCGTGGCGCGACGGCTCGGTTGGAGCGTGGCAATGGGATCCGACCGGGTCAAGTGCCCCGGCTAGCTGGCTCTCCGAGTAACCCGCCCGTCGGTGCCGGGTTATTCGGACAGCCTCTCAGGCCCCGCAGCGCCCCGGCCGAGCACGGGCCGGCTCGAGCGAAGCAGTGTCGCCGTGCCCAGTCCCACAACGCGTTGACGATCAACCCCGTCGCCCAGGCCGAGACGTTCTACCCGGCGGCCAAGGATGCGCCCTTGATCGGCACCACCACGAACGACGCCACCAGCGTCGGCCAGAGCGCCCCGAGCAACGCGGCGGTTAGCCCGTAGTAGGCGCCGCCGGCTGGCAAGCGCGGCGCGGCCGCGGCGAAGATCACACCCCAACCCAGACCGCCAGCGAGAGCGCTCCGAGTACGCCGAGTGGTTGGGGTTGCGCCCATCGAGTAGGGCGCGAACCGGGGCGATCCCGAGGGCCCTCAGATCGCGAGCGCGAGCTGGTGGCATAGCAGGGTAGCGATCAAGCCGAGGAGAAAGACCGATGCGGCAGTCGAATACAGCCGGACCCGGCGACGTACGCGAGGCATGCATGCGCGCCTCGGCCTCTCGTCGTGACTGGGCGCCTCGGCACGAGGTAGCAGCACTGGTGCCGGCTGCACGCAGCGGGCTCGTCCATACCGGCGCGCGCGGCCCGTGGCGGCTATTCCGGGGTCAGGGTCAGTTGGCGCGCATCGCGGTTGAGACGGACGTCATAGCCGCGCAAGGCGTTCATCCCGAGCAGCCCATCGACCCCGCCGAGCGAGCGCGGCAGGATCGCCACGGCAAGCTCGCGGATCTCGAGCCCGCCCACGCGTAGGCGGCGGGCCTGCACGATCTCCGCCTCGACGACGCCGTTGGCGGTTTGCAGCGAGCGGCGACCGAGGCGCTCGCGTTGATCGAGGCCGCTCCGACGCGCAGCGGCCTCCGTGACCGCGACCAGCGAAGCCCCCGTGTCGACGATGAGCTCCAGGGGCGCGCCGCCAGCAAAGGCGACTTCGACGCTGGAATGCTCGCCGTGCGACTGGAGCCCGATCCGATGGCGTTGACGTTGTGTGTCATCGCTGCGGCGGGCCTGCTCGATGCGGCGCTCGAGCTCGGCGGCCTCGTCGGCGACCGCCGGCACGTGGCGCACCGCAGCGACGGCGTCGCGAGCGGCACGGTAGCGTCCCGCCTGTTTCAGATGGAGCGCGAGCTCGAGGCGGTCCTGCGGGTGTGCATAGCCCTTTTGGATGAGAGTGCGGTAGAGGGTGATCAGGCCGTTTCGGTCGGAGGCACGGGTCAGGGCGCTCGCGCGATCCTGCACCGTCGCCCGGATCGCCGACTCCACTGCCTCGATCTGCGATCGCCCGTACGCTTGGTTCGCGGCGGTGCCGGCGCGAAAGAGTATATCCAGCGCCGCCTCGTGGTCGCCCCTTGCTCGATGCGCCCGCGCAAGCGCCATCAACGCCGACAGATCGCGATGATTGATGCGCGTGAACGCGGACAGGAGCTCGATCGCGGCCTCGTGGCGGCCCGCCTCGACCAAGGTCCGGGCCTTGTCGAGGATGCGGCGGCGGCCGCGTTGGCGTCGGCCGTGCTGTTCGTCACCGTCGATGTCATTGTAGTGGGCGACAGCCGCCTCGAAGCGCTCCGCATCGAGGTGGCGTGCGATGGTGCGACGCTGGGTGCCCGTTTCCTGGTCGTGCGAGACCGTGTCGCTGCGGTCGACGCTTTCTCGGTTGTCGGGGCGGGAGCGGCTCGCCGCAGCGGGTGATTCCGCCGGCTCTTCCGAGGCCAGCCACCAGGGGCCACTGGCCAGGCCCGCCGCCACCAACACGATGGCCCCAGCAAAAAAAGGCGGGATCGTTTACGCGCCATTGCCGGGGCTCCGACGAGGCCGGCGCGAGAGGTACTTTGCTACCAAGCTACGCGGTTTTCCCAGTGGATGTCGCGCACGCTATCGGTCGCGATTGGGCTGTCCAATATGGGCATTGCGAGCCCGAAACTGCTGGCACCATCGCGCACGAATTGGAGCGTGGCCCCGCATTCTCCGCAGAACGTGCGGTAGGCCCACGAGGAGGACCGGTACGTCCGGACCGATGCGGCACCGCGGGTGAATGTCAACGCCTCGTGAGTGAAGCGCGCGAACGTGGCGTAGGGGCCGCCGTGCGCCTTGCGGCACATGCGGCAGTGACACCGCAGGATTTCCTCCGGCGACGTGCTCAGTGCCAATGCGACCGCCCCGCAAAGGCACGAACCCACCAGAACATCGTCGGCCACGGCCGCCTCCCGGTTCGGTTGTGTCTCGCTAGCCGGCGCTATTGTAGCGACCCGCTGGCGCCGGCGCATGCGCGCGGCGGTGCCGGGCTCGAGTATCCCGGACTGTCACTGTTGCCCGTGTCGAGTCAGATAACCTTGATCATCACGCCCTCGAGGCGCCGAGCACCGCCTTTGCGAGTCGTCGCTGCGCTGTCCATAGCCGTGTTCACCGTGCGTCGGCGCGACGCCTCCGTCCCCGCGGCCATCTCGGCCATGGGCAAGGCACTACCACCTTTGCCAACGACGGCTACGCCGACGAGGCGCGCCGGGGACGCTCTTCATTGCGTCGCCGGTCTGCTGGGGCCTTTGCGCATGGCGCG
>CAYUKN010000054.1:4578-8197 GCA_964445325.1 uncultured Ectothiorhodospiraceae bacterium | reverse complement strand
CGCGCCCATCGCTTGCGTCCTTGCCCGAATCGATACCCCGGGGCACCGACTGCGCCAGGGCGTCGGTGGTACCGCCGGCCGATGCGCACCCCGAGCACAGCGTCGCGGCCGCCGGTCGCCAAGGCATCAGCGACGATTGCCCAGGTCATGCCCAGCGGATGGGTCAGTGACTGGCGCGTCGGCCGGCACTTACGCGCGCTGGCGCACCGGGCTCGGGCTCAGCGTTGGGCCAATACCTGCTCCAGCTGGTCCACCTGGTCGAGGACCCGCCAGTCGCCGCCGCTGTCGGTGACGCGTTGCTGCCACCGATTCAGGCGTTGGCGATAGTTGGCCGGGTCGATGTTGTCGCGCTGCTCGCGCGTGACGTTGACGGCGACCACCTCGATGCCGTCGAGCTCGAGGGCCCCGCCGCGATCCAGCCTGGGCGGTAGATCCTCCTGCAGGTTCGACAGCAGGAACAGCTGCTTCTGTTGTGCCTCCGTGTCCTGCAGGAAATCGCGCGAAAGCATGACGCCTCCGGTGATGTCGCTATGCGCGCTGGGCACGCTGAAGCCCTCCAGGAACGACTGTAGCTCGGCGTGGAGCTTGCGCTTTTGGTCGGTAACGACGCTGGGACGATCACCGAAGTGGGCTCGCGCGATGAAGTTGCGGTCGCTGTAGCTCGTGTTGTCGATGAAGGCTACTGCCAGCGAGTCGCCGCTGCCCATCTGGGCCAGCAGGGATCGGGTCAGCCCTTGTGCTTTGTCGACCTCGGCGGCGTATTCACTCGAGATGTCGATCAGCACCACGGCGGCTCGCTCGTCGGTGCTGCTGGTGCAGCCAGTCGCCATCCACGCCAGCAGCGCGGCTGCGATTGCCCCGACGCACTGTGCAGCCCGCACGCGCGGAGTCCGTCCATCGCCACGATGATGTTGCGTACGACGCATCATGGGTCATGCCTCCTTCGGAGTGGCTTCGGGCTCGGCCGCCGGTGTGCGCTCGCGCTTGCCGCCGCGTGCCTTGTGTTTGGGCTCGGCCGTGCGATCCTGCGTGTCGGTCGCGTGCGCTCCGTTGGTCGACGCGGTAGCCGGGCCCTTGCGGTGCTCGACGACCATGCGCTCGATACCCAGCGGCACCATGACGAACAGGTCGTACAGGCTGACGAGCATCTTGCTGACGTGGTTCGCCGTCGCCCCGGCCACCCGGAGGGTGACGCGCAGCACGCGCACGACGGCCAGCAGCATCATGCCGACCACGGTGCGCAGCGCGTTGATGAACGACTCCAGCGGGATCGCGACGAATGCGAGCGCGAACGGCAGGATGAAGCCGAGCAGAAGCTGTGCCACCGACGGGATCCAGCGGAACTGCGCCGCGGCGGCCTCCGCCCCGGCTAGAGACTGCGTCAGTGCCTGGCGATCCAGGATGAGCAGATCGCGCAGGTAGGCCAGCGAGGCCTCGATGCCGGCGAACAGGACGAGGATCGTCGCTGCGGCTATCCCCAAGCGCTTGCGCATGCGGTCGTCCATCCGCCCGATGACCGGGAACAGGCTCGTGATGCGCAGCGACTCGAGTAGGAAAATCCCCATGGCGATCTCGACCATCACGATCACCAGCGCGGCGATGTCGGCGATGGGCATGCCACCGAAGCGGGCGCCGCCGCCGACCATCTCCGACATCGGCAACGCGATGAGATGGAAGTTGATGAGGCCGCCGAAGGCGGAGATCGCGAGCACGAGCCCCGCGATCAAGAATTGGCGCAGCGACGACGCCGTCAGCGTCTGCACCGCCTTGTCGTCGTTGCGGCGCATGCGCTCGTAGTCGTCCATGTGGCGATCGATCGCCTGGGCGCGCTCCTCGATCCCGGAGATCTTTTTGTTCACCGCCTCCATGTTCTGCTTGAGGCTGCGCCATTGCGGGGCCATGCCCGACAGGATCTTGTGGCGCTCCTGGGTGCTCTTCTGGTAAGCGCGCAGCGACTCCTTGTGGGCGTTGTCGACGGCCGACTTGATCTCGTTGAGGATCTTGGTCACGGCCGGATCGCCCGAGCTCGGCAGCGAATGGATCGTCTGGGTCACTTCGGACCACTCGGGCGGCAGCGGCGCCTTGTGCGCCGTCGACTGGTAGTCCGACTCGACCTGCTCCAGCGTATCCGACAGCCGCCGGTGCAGATCGGGGTAGTGGCTGAGCTCGTGGTCGACGATCGCTTTGACGCGTGCGAATTCGCGCTCGATGGCGTTCTCGGTCTCCTCGCGCCCCTGGGCGAGCAGGACCTCGCGGTTGCGCGCCGAGATGCGGTCCTCGAGCCCGCGCAGGCTCACCGCGGCCAGGCGCAGGCCGTGATGGATCGCCCGCCCGGTGCCGCGCAACAGTTGGTGCGCATGCGGGCGGCCGAAGTACAAAACGACCACGGCCAGCACCAGCCAAATGGCCAGTGATACCGCGGCCGACTCGCTCCAGATGTAGAGCAACTCTGACATGGTGGTCGTCCTCCCGTAGACTCCGTTGGCTGAATGGGCTCGTCCGGCGGCCGACGCCGCCGGTGACGGGAGGATTGTCGGAAGCACCGGTGAAAAATCTGTGAGCAGCCTGCGTGCTAGCATCACGGGCCCAAGGGCGCCGATGCGGGGTAGCCATGGCGAGGATCCTCTGGGTCGAGGACCAGTCCCACTGGATCGACCGGTTCAAGCCGGTGCTCGAGGCCGCCGAGCTCGACGAGCAACCGACCACGGTGGAGGTCTTTCGCTTCGCCGAGGCGGCCTGTCAGCACATCCGCCAGACGAGCCAGGGCAAACGCCCCGACATCGCCCTGCTCGACGCGAATATGCGCGGCAACACGGCCGCCGGTTTCTCCGTCTCGCGTGCGCTGCAGCGCAAGTGGCCCGACCTGCCCATTCTGTATCTGTCCGAGTACAGCGGCACCGACGTCGAGCAGGAGGCGTTGGAGTCGGCGCGGGCGCAGGACTTCATCGCCAAGCATCAGCGCAACATCGAGTCGGTGTTGTGCTGGCGCATCCGCGCGACCCTGCGCCAGGCCCGCCTGCGCCAGCCCGGCCAGCCCCAGCCCGGCGACACCCTCACCAGCGGCGATCTCACCATCGACACCGCTACCTGGACCATCTACTGGCGCGGCGAGAAGCTCATGAACCCGGCCGATCCGAGGCGCCCGCTGGCGCCCACGCCGCGCAAGATCCTGCACCGCCTGGTCCAGGCCTCGCCGCGCCCTGTGTCCACCGAGCAAATGGCGGACTATCTCGACGCGGACCTCGACCGGTTCACTTGGGCGAGCTATCGCCAGCACGTGCGCATCCTGCGTCGCGCCTTCGATCGCGCGATGCCGGGCGAGGGCCGATTCACAGCGCTGTGCAAGGCGGGCGAGGGCATCGTCGCCTTCGGCGACGACGCCTCCTACTACTGGCGGCCGATCACGCCGGATCCGCCATGAGCGGCCACAGCAGTCAGTGCTTCCGCACGGAGGATTGCATTGTCGAAGATATGGTTCTCGCGAAGGCGCGAAGGTGGCTTGGGAGCATTTTCTCGCTAACAGGTCTGCCCATGATCGCTGGGCATCGAGCTCAATCGGGTGGCCACGATGGTCGGCTATGGCCTAGCTGCGACCACGAGGAGTGCCCTTATCTATCCC
>CAYUKN010000054.1:0-4478 GCA_964445325.1 uncultured Ectothiorhodospiraceae bacterium | reverse complement strand
CCTTTGCGCCTGCGCGCGAGCTTAGTGAATGAGCGGGATGGCAGAGTCGGATCAAGCGCCCGCACTCAACCGCACGCTCGAGCAGCGCCCGCGGCCGCGCGTGCGTACGGTGACGCTGCCGTGGGCGAGCCTCATCGCTGCTTTGGCCGGGATCGCCTACCTGATCATCGCCACCGAGCCCGCGCTCGCGCGGTTCTACCAGCTGCCCCCGCTGCTTTTGCGGCCCGAGGCCAAATACGCCACGCTCGCGCTCGTGGTCCTCGCGGTCGCCTGGGACCTACGGCGTTTCCGGCATCAGCATGCGCGCCAGCGTGCCGACCTCGAGGCCCTGCGCGAGCAGATCGATGCGCTTTGGGCGCGCAACAAGGCGCTGCAGCGCAAGGCGCATACCTATTCCGAGCACGCCGACAAGCTCAAGTACTTCATCAGCGACAAGCTGCTCGAGTCGCTCGAGTACGACGAGAAGTTCCTGCACTTCAAGGGCATCGCCGCGGAGGTGCGCCACAACGGCGTGATCAGCTTCGACAAGGTACAGACGGCGCTGCAGCGCGCCGCGGCCGACGCCGCGGAGCAAGACGGCGGTCCCGCCGGTGGAGCGCCGGGGCCTTACCACGAGGCCCTGGAGGCGCTGCACTACCTGTGGGATCTGCTCGATCTGTCGACCGCGGAGAATCTCACGCTGCACATCGGCAATCTGCTGTGCGAGTACGAGGAGCAGTACTGCCAGCGCCTGCTCGGCGGCGAGGAGGCCCAAGCGCTGCCCCACGAGCCCGCCTACGCCCCGCAAAGGGCGGCCTGGCGGGCGTTGACGGTGGTCCACCCGGAGCCACTGCCCGAGCCCGAGGGGGGCACGACCTACCGCGTCGACGGCCCGACGGTGTACGCCCGCCTCGAGCCCGTCGGCGAGCTCTTGGGCAAGGAAAACCACCTGGTGCTCCTGCTGGAGAATCTGCTGCGCAACGCCCAGTTCTACGCGTGCAAGCGCGGCTACAGCGCGGCGTTCGCCCCCATCGCGCTCACGCTGACCGAGGCCGATGGCGATGTCTGCATCCGGGTCTACAACCGGGGGCCGGCGATCCGCGACGCCGACCGCGCCGCGCTGTTCCAGCTCGGCTACTCGACCCGGCGCCGGCGAGACCGCCACGGCCGCGGTCTGGGCCTCTACTTCGTCAACGAGATCGTCAAGGGCTACGAGGGCAGCATTCGGGTCGACAACATCGAGCCGCTGGCCGGGCGCTACGCCGTGACCATCGCCACCCAGGAGGGCGAGACCGTCGACGGTGCCGTCGAGGTGGCTCTCGACAACGGTCGCCCGCGCTGCGTGACCGGCGACCGCGACGGTGGACGCGCCACGGAGTGGCGGCTACGCGCCCCCGTCGAGCGCGTGACCATCACCGATCCGGTGGGCCATAGCGAGACCCTCGAGGGCTTGACCGGCGAAGCGGAGCAGGTGCTGTTCGATCCGGCCCACCCGGAGCGACCCCACTGGCGCGTGCGTTACCGCCCCAGGCGACACGCCCACCGCGTCGTCTTCGAGCCCCTGGCGATCCGGGGCGTGGAATTCTGCGTGCGCCTGCCGACCGCGCAGCGTCGCCTGAGCAGCGCCTGGCTCGATCCCGACGCGCCCACCGATGCCGCGACCGGGCTGGAGCCGTCGCTCCCGCCGAGCGAGGCGCCCGACGCGTAACACGGCGGCACTATGCGTTGGTGATGTCACTCGCGATGATGATGGCCCAGACGGCGAAGTCCTCGGTGTGCTCGACGAAACGGTGCTCCGTACCCGCGGGGACGAACAATAGATCACCGGGGTAGCAGAAGAACTCGGTGCCCTCGCAGCGCAGCAGGCCCGACCCGCGCGCGCCCACGTAGAACTCGCCCTGTTGCTTGGGCGCGAGCAGCTCGACCGCCCGCGGAGCGAAGAGCTCGACGACCGCCCCGGCGGCGCGCCACAGCTCGACGAAGCGCTCGCCGGCGGGGCCGGGCAGGCGCCGCACGGCCGTGTCCGGGGCAACGTGGAACGCGCCGCTCGGATCCGTGACCGCTTCGACATCGGGCGTGATCGGGGTCCGTTGGCGGTGCTGCGCCGCGTGCTCGAGGTCGGCGAGGTAGCGGTGGCGCCAGGTGCCGAGATTATTGTTCTGGATGATCTCGAGCATGTGCTGCCAGCGCTCACGACGCTCGCCCAGCGACATCGACAGCGCGCGCTCGAGGACGTCGCCCATGCCCTCGGGATCGAACGGATTGACCAGGAGCGCGCCCTCCAGCTCGGCCGAGGCGCCGGCGAGCTCGGACAGCACCAGGGCGCCGGGGTCGGCCGGGTTCTGGGCCGCGATGAACTCCTTGGCGACCAGGTTCATGCCGTCGCGCAAGGGCGTGACCAGGCCGACGCTGGCGACGCGGAAGAACCCTAGCAGTGAGGCCTGGGCGAAGGTCTTGTTCATGTAGTGGGTCGGGACCCAATCGAAGTCGGCGTAGACCCCATTGATGTGGCCCGCCTTGGCCTCGAGGCTCTGGCGTAGGCGGTCGTAGTCGGCGATGTTCTCGCGCGACGGGCTGGCGATCTGCATGAACACGGTGCGCCCTCGGCGATGCCCGTAGTGGCGCAGCAAGTGCTCGTAGGCGTCGAAGCGCTGCGGCAGTCCCTTGGAGTAGTCCAGGCGCTCGGCGCCGGTGATGAGATCGCGCGAGTGCAGGCTGTCCACCAGGCGGCGCACGCGGCGGCTGCGCGCGGACTCGGCGGCCTGCTCGGCGAGCTCGTCGACCTCCACCCCCACTGGTCTTGCGGTCGTGCGCACGTGTCGGCCGGCGAGCTCGACGCCGCCCTCGGCGAAGCGTGCGCCCAGGCCGTAGACCAGGGCGGTCTCCAGGGCGCGACGGTCGTCGGCGGTCTGGACGCCAATGAGGTCGAACTCGGCCAGGGCCGTCAGCCACTCGCGCCAGCTCGGCATCGCCCGCAGCAGGCCGAAGCTGGGGAACGGGATGTGCAGGAAGAAGCCCAGCGGCTGGGTTACGCCGCGTTGGCGCAGGGCCTGGGCCAGCGGCACCAGGTGGTAGTCGTGGGCCCAGATGAGCTCGTCGCCGCGCAGCAGCTCGACGATCTGGTTGGCGAAGCGGGCGTTGGTTTGCTCGTAGGCGGTGCGATACTCGGGCCGGTAGTTCATGCGATCGGGCATGAAGTGGCACAACGGCCAGAGCACCTCGTTGGCGAAGCCGGCGTAGTAGCCATCGTGCTCGCTGGGCGACAGCGGTGTTGTCGCATAGGTGATGCCATCGACCTCGGTGATCTCGGCGCTCGCCGGTACCGCGTCGCTGACCTCGCCGTTCCAGCCGAACCAGGTGCCGCCGTACTCGGCGAGCGCGCCGGCCAGTGCCACGGCGAGGCCGCCCGCCTGCGGCTTTTGCCGGGCCTTGGGCACGCGCACCCGGTTCGATGCAATCAGCAGCCGGCTCAAATCGCGTCCTCCCAGGGGCGGCTCAGGCGCAGCGCGGCGTTGATGAGCCCCACCATCGAATACGTCTGCGGGAAATTGCCCCAGAGCTCGCCCGTCTCCGGGTCGAGGTCCTCGGAGAGCAGGCCCAGGCGCGTGGTGTGACCGAGCAGATTGTCGAACAAGCGTCGCGCCTCGCCCTCGCGGCCGATCGCCGCAAGGGCGTTGATGAACCAGAAGGTGCACACGTTGAAGGCGTTCTCGGGGTCGCCGAAGTCGTCGGCGTGGGCGTAGCGGAACAAGTGGTCGCCCCGGCGCAGATCCGCCTCGATGGCCTCGACGGTGGCGACGAAACGCGGATCGTCGGCGGCCAGGAAACCCAGGTCGTGCAGCAACAGCAGGCTGGCGTCGACGCGGTCGTCGCCACCGAAGGTGGCACCGAAGGCGTTGCGCCGCGGATTGAACGCCTGAGCCGCGATGTCGCCATGCATGGCGTCGGCGCGCTGACGCCATTGCCGGGCCTCGTCGGCGAGACCCAGATGATCGGCGATACGGGCGAGCCGGTCGCACGACGCCCAGCACATCACCGCCGAGTAGGTGTGCACGGCCTGATGCCCGCGGAACTCCCAGAGACCGGCGTCGGGTTGATTGTAGAGCGCCGCGGCGCGCTCGCCGATGGGGACGAGCCGCCGGTAGAGCGACTCGTCGCCCAGTCGTGTCAGCCGCTGGTCGAAGAAGGCCTGCGTGGCCGCCAGAATGACCGCGCCGTAGACATCGTGCTGAACCTGGCGCCAGGCATCGTTGCCCCGGCGCACCGGGGGATTGCCGCGGTAGCCGGCGAGCGCGGGGATGCGGATCTCGGTTAGCTCGCGCTCGCCGCCGATGCCGTAGAGTGGCTGCAAGGTCGGCTCGCCATCACCGGCCGCGGTGACGACGTTGACGATGTAGCGCAGGTAGTTCTCCAGCGTGCCGGTAGCGCCGAGGCGGTTGAGCGCATGCACGACGAAGTAGGCATCGCGCAGCCAGCAGTAGCGATAGTCCCAGTTGCGC
>CAYUKN010000053.1:0-15899 GCA_964445325.1 uncultured Ectothiorhodospiraceae bacterium | reverse complement strand
GTCCTTGTCCTTGGTGATCTGGGCGTAGGCCTGGTGGTTGTGGATCGCCTCGAAGTTCTCCGCCTCGAGGGTGTAGCCGCGCACGCGCGCGTCGTTGTTCAAGGGGCGGGCGATGTCGCGGATCATGTCCTCGACGAACTTCGGGTTGTCGTATGCCCGCTCGGTGACGTATTTCTCGTCGGGGCGCTTGAGGATCCCGTAGAGCTCGGATGAGGCCGCCGACTCGACCATGTCGATGATGTCCTGGATCCAGATGGGCCCGTCCACGCGCGCGTTGACATGCACATGGGCGCGCTGGTTGTGCGCCCCGTAATCCGAGATCTCCTTCGAGCACGGGCACAGGCTGGTCACCGGGATCATCACCCCGATGTGGAACTGGCGTTCGCCGGCGAGGGTTCGCTCACCGGTGAGGGTGACCTCGTAGTCGAGCAGGCTCTCGACGCCGGTGATCGGTGCCGCCTTGCGCGCGAAGAAGGGGAAGGCCAGCTTGATTCGGCCCGCCTCGGCCTCGAGGCGCTCGAGCATGGCGTCGAGCATGGCGCCGAAGGTGTCGGCCGACAACGCCTCGCAGTGCTCGTGCAGGATCTGCACGAACCGCGACATGTGGGTGCCCTTGTACTGCTCGGGCAGCTGCACCGTCATCGTCGCATGCGCGACCGTGGGCAGCGCCTCGCCCGAACGGTCGCGCACGCGGATGGGATGGCGGATGTCCTTGATCCCGACCTGGTCGATGGCGATCCGACGCGTATCGGGCGTGCCCTGGATGTCGGGGATGTTCGTCGCTTCGGCGACCATGTTGGTCTCAAGCCCCCTTTTCGCTGTAGCGCACACAGCTGCGCGCGTTCTCCCAAACGGTGACGGCCTCGACCGAGACACCGGTTTGATTCAAGCGGCTACCGATCGCGTCGAAGCAGTAGGCCGCGATGTTCTCGGCGGTCGGGTTGATCCGCGTGAAGGGCTCGAGCTCATTGAGGTACTGGTGATCGAGCTCGGCCGTGACCTCGCGCGCCGTCTGTCGGATGGTCCGAAAATCGATGGCCATGCCAATTTCGTCGAGCGCGGCGGCGCGGATTTCGACCTCAACGTGCCAATTGTGGCCGTGTAGCCGGTTGCACGAGCCGCTATAGCCGCGCAGCGCGTGCGCGGCCGCGAATTCGGTCATCACGCGGAGCTCGTAAGTGGCGGCCATGGAACGGCGGTGAGAACCCGACTCAAGCGGTGAGATATTAGAGCAGCCGGACCCGAGCTTCAACCCCGGCGCGGCATCGCCTCAGGCCTGGCGCTGGTCCTCGCGCGCCCAATCGGTCCAGACCGCCTGGATATCGGTGAGCAGCGAGTCGGCGTCAAGGCGCGCGTCTTTGAGCTGGTCGCCGCGACTGCCGTGGCCGATGAAGCGATCGGGGATCCCGATATTGTGCACATCGACGCGGACCCGGTTCGCCGCGAGGCAGGCGTTGACGCCCTCGCCCGCGCCGCCGGGGATCGCGTTCTCCTCGAGCGTGATCAGCAGCTCGTGATTCTCCGCGGCGTGCAAGATGGCTGCCTCGTCCATTGGTTTGACGAAGCGCATGTTGATCACCGTGGCGTCGAGTTCCTCCGCAATCGTCTCGGCCGGGGCGACCATGCTGCCGAAGGCGAGCAGGGCGATGCGTTGGCCCTGGCGCCGGGTCTCGGCGCGGCCCACCTCGAGGGCGTACATGGTGGGCTCGGGCGTCACCCCGGGGCCGGGCCCCTTGGGATAGCGCACCGACGCGGGCGCGTCGAGCTGGATGCCCGTGTAGAGCATCTGGCGGCACTCGTTCTCGTCCGCCGGCGCCATCACGGTCATGCCGGGCAGGCAGCGCATGTAGGTGAAATCGAAGCTACCGAAATGCGTGGGCCCGTCCTCGCCCACGGCCCCCGCGCGATCGATGGCGAAGAGCACCGGGAGTCCCTGGATGACGACATCGTGGATGAGCTGATCGTAGGCGCGCTGGAGAAACGTCGAGTAGATGGCGACCACCGGGCGTTGGCCCTCGCACGCGAGCCCCGCTGCCAGCGTCACCGCGTGCTGCTCGGCGATGCCCACATCGATGTAGCGCTCGGGGAAGCGCTGCTCGAACTCGACCAACCCGGAGCCCTCGCGCATGGCGGGCGTGATGCCGACGATGCGCTCGTCCTGGGCCGCCATGTCGCACAACCACTGGCCGAAGATCTCGCTGTAGGCTGGTGGAGCCGGCTTGCTCGAGCCCTTCTTGGCACCGGTCGCCGGGTCGAACGGTTTGACGCCGTGGTAGGTAACGGGGTTTTCCTCGGCCAGGCGATAGCCTTTGCCCTTCTCGGTGACGATGTGCAGCAGGCGGGGGCCGGTCTGCTCGCGCAGGTTGCGCAGCGTTTTGACCATGTTGGGCAGATCGTGGCCGTCGACCGGCCCGAAGTAGTTGAAGCCCATCTCCTCGAACAGCGTCCCCGGCACCATCATGCCCTTGAAGTGCTCCTCAGTGCGCCGCGCGAGCTCCCACATCGGCGGCATCGTGCGCAGCACCTTCTTGCCGCCCTCGCGGGCCTGGGCGTAGAGCCGCCCCGACAACATGCGCGTGAGGTACTTGTTGACCGCGCCCACGTTGGGCGAGATCGACATGGCGTTGTCGTTGAGGATGACCAGCAGATTGGCGTTCAAGTCGGCGGCGTTGTTCAACGCCTCGAAGGCCATGCCCGCGGTCAGGCCGCCGTCGCCGATCACGGCGACGACGCGGCGGTCGTCGCCGCGCTGCTCGGCTGCCTGGGTCATACCCAGGGCCGCGCCGATCGAGGTCCCGGCGTGGCCGACGCCGAAGGTGTCGTAGTCGCTCTCCTCGCGTTTGGTGAAGCCGGCGAGCCCGCCCCACTGGCGCATCGTGCTCATGCGTTCGCGTCGGCCCGTGAGGATCTTGTGCGGATAGGTCTGGTGGCCGACGTCCCACACGATGCGATCGTGCGGGGTGTCGTAGATGGCGTGCAGGGCGACGGTGAGCTCGACCGCGCCCAGGCTGCCGGCGAGATGGCCGCCCGTGTCCGATACCGACGCGATGTGGAATGCGCGCACCTCGTCGTTGAGGCGCTGCAGCGTCTCCATGTCCATCGCGTGCAAGTCGGCGGGCGACTGCAGGCTCTCGAGTAGGGGATACCGGCTCGACTCGGCCATCAGCGTCTGCGGTGGTCTTGAGGAGGGGATATTATCGGGGGCGCCTCGCACGGAGGCAAGGAGCGCCGACGACGGCTAGGCGCTGCGCTCGACCACGAAGCGCGCCAGCTCGCGCAGGGCGTCGAAGCGCGTGTCGAGATCCTCGAGGGCGGCGAGCGCCTCATCGCGCATGCGCGCAGCGTGGTGCTGGGCGCCGGCCAGGCCCAGAAGCGCCGGGTAGGTCGCCTTGTGCTGGGCGTCGTCGCTGCCCTGGGTCTTGCCCAGGGTCGCGGTGTCGGCGGTGACGTCGAGGATGTCGTCGACGATCTGGAATGCCAGCCCGATGGCCTCGCCGTAGCGTTGCAGCGGCGGCAACACGGCGTCCTCGGCATCGCCGGCGATGGCACCGAGGACCACGCTGGCCTGGATCAATGCCCCCGTCTTGTAGCGGTGCATCCGCTCGAGCGCTTCGACGTCGACGTTGTGCTGGCCCGCGGCGGCGAGATCGAGCGCTTGCCCGCCGGCCATCCCCTGGGCCCCGACGGCACGCGCCAGTGTGGCCGCCAGCCGGCCGCGCGTGGCGCCCTCGAATCCCGCGGCCGCGGGATTGCACGTGATGAGCTCGAACGCCAGGGCCTGCAATGCGTCGCCGGCGAGGATGGCAGTGGCCTCGTCGAACTCGCGATGGCACGTGGCGGCACCGCGGCGCATGTCGTCGTCGTCCATGGCCGGCAGGTCGTCGTGCGCCAGCGAGTAGGCGTGGATGCACTCGACCGCGCAGGCGGGCGGGTCGAGGCGCTCGCTCGGGGCCCCCAGGGCATCGCCGGTGGCGTAGACCAGGGCGGGGCGCAGCCGCTTGCCCGTGCCCAGCACGGCGTAGCGCATCGCCGCATGCAGGCGCTGCGGGGGATCATCGGGGGCTGGCAGCCAGCGCTCCAGAGCCGCGTTGACGCGCTCGCGCCCGCGCGCGAGCGTCGCCTGGGCGTCGCTCAAGAGTCGCCGTCGCCGGTGTCGGGCTCGTAGTCGGTCAGCGCCTCGCCGCCCTCCTGATCGAGCAGGATCTGCACCTTCTGCTCGGCCGCCTGCAGGGATTCGCGGCACTCGCGCGCGAGACCGACGCCGCGCTCGAACTGGGTCAGCGACTCCTCCAGTGTCAAATCGCCCGACTCGAGCTGCTCGACCAGCTGCTCGAGCTCGGCGAGCGCTTGCTCAAAGCGGGCGGGGCTCGCCGGTTGGGTGGCGCCCTCGTCGTTGCCGGGGGTGGTTTCTTGTTCGCTCATGGTCCCAAGTCAGCGCCCTCATGCGGGCTTTTGCCCTCGGCGAGCAACGGTAGCCGAGCCCCTCGACGGGGTCAATTCACGCCGCGGAGGCGATCAGCACACGTCCAGGACCTCGGCCAGGCGGGCCACCGGGATGACCTCGATGCCGCTGGGATTGCGTTTGGGGGCGTTGGCCTTGGGGAGCACGGCGCGCGCGAAGCCATGCTTGGCCGCCTCGCGGAGCCGCTCCTCGCCGTTGGGCACGGGGCGGATCTCGCCGGCGAGGCCCACCTCGCCGAAAAACGCCGTGTCGCTGGGCAGGGGGCGGTCGCGGAACGACGACAGGCAGGCGGCGAGCACCGCGAGATCGGCCGCCGTCTCGCCGATGCGCACACCGCCGACGACGTTGACGTAGACGTCCTGGTCGGTCATCGCGACCCCGGCGTGGCGGTGGAGCACTGCGAGCAGCATCGACAGCCGGTTCTGCTCGAGTCCGAGGGCCACGCGCCGCGGATTCGACAGCGCCGAGGTGTCGACCAGCGCCTGGACCTCGACCATCAGCGGGCGCGTGCCCTCGCGCGTGACCATGATGGCGCTGCCGGGGACGGGGTCTTCGTGGCGCGAGAGGAAAAGCGCCGAGGGATTGGCCACGGGCTTGAGGCCTTGATCGCCCATGGCGAACACGCCGAGCTCGTTGACCGCGCCGAAGCGGTTCTTGATCGCGCGAATGATGCGCCAGCGGCTGCCGCCCTCGCCCTCGAAATAGAGCACGGTGTCGACCATGTGCTCGAGCACGCGCGGGCCGGCGAGATGGCCCTCTTTGGTTACGTGGCCGACCAAAAAGAGCGCGGTCCCGTGCGCCTTGGCGTAGCGCACCAGCGACGCGGCGCTGTCGCGCACCTGCGCCACGGCGCCGGGTGCCGACTGACTCTCCGACCGGAAGATGGTCTGGATCGAGTCAATGACCATGACGCCGGGCGCATTGTCGGCGGCGGCATCGAGGATGCGCTCGACGTTGGTCTCGGCGAGCAGGCGCACGCCGCTGGCCTCGACCCCGAGGCGGCGCGCGCGCAGTGTGACCTGCGACAGTGACTCCTCACCGGTAACGTAGAGCACCCGCTGACCGCTGGCCAGGGCCGCCATCGCTTGCAGCAACAGGGTCGATTTGCCGATGCCGGGGTCGCCCCCCAGCAGGATGGCCGAGCCCTCGACCAGGCCGCCGCCGAGCACTCGGTCGAGCTCCCCGATGCCCGAGGGCAACCGGGTCTCGCGCTCGGTCCCAATCTCGCCGATGTCCCACGTGCGCGGCGCGCGCCGGGGATCGGGCTCGGTGCGGTCGCCGGGACTCGCGGCGGGCTCCTCGGGCGCCTCGACCAGGGTGTTCCACTCGCCGCACTCGGGGCACTGACCCGCCCACTTGGGCGTGCGCTCGCCGCAGGCCGAGCACTGGTAGCCGGGCCGCGATCGCCTCGCCATCACTCGTTCGCGGTGTCGTGGTCGGTGGTAATGGCGAGCTCGGCGACCCCGGGGGCGCGGCGGCCGCCGTCGGCGATGCGGGGGTGGATCCGCACCGAGCGGATCGCGTTCTCGCGCGTTTGCACGATCTCGACCGGGTGCTCATCGATGAGGAATGTCGTGCCCGGCTCGGGGATCATCTCGAGGTACTCCAGGATGAGCCCGTTGAGGGTCTTGGGCCCGTTGCCCCCGAGGCGCCAGCCGAACAGGCGGTTGAGATCGCGCAGCTGGGTCCCGCCGGCGCAGATGTAGCTGCCGTCCGACTGCGGATGGATGTCCTTGGTCGCCGGGATGCGGTCGGTGGTGAACTCGCCCACGATCTCCTCGAGGATGTCCTCGAGCGTGATCAACCCGAGGATGTCGCCGTACTCGTCGACCACGAGGCCAATGCGGCGACGGTGGTGCTGGAAGTTGACGAGCTGGCGCGTCAGCGCCGTGCCCTCGGGCACGAAGTAGGGCTCGCGCACACGCTGGCGCAGTCCCTCATGCTCGAGCTCGCGCAAATCCTCGCCGATGAGATCGCGCAGGAAAATGAAGCCGATCACCGAGTCGATGCTCTCGTTATAGACGGGCAGGCGGCTGTTGGAGGCATGGTTGAGCTGATCCGCGATGTCGTCCCAGTCCTCGTCGAGGTCGATACCCTGGATCTCGCTGCGCGGGACCATGATGTCGTCGACCGTCACCTTCTCCAGATCGAGGATGTTGACCAGCATCGCCTGGCGGTTCTTCGGGATGAGGTTACCCGCCTCGTGCACGACCGTGCGCAGCTCCTCTGCGCTCAGACTGTCACTGGAGCCACCGTGCGGGCGCAGGCCGATCGCCCGCAGAGTGCCGTTGGCGAGCAGATTGACGAGGCGCACCAGCGGATACAGGAGCTTGAGCATGGGCGTGTAGACGTACGCCGCGGGTAGGGCGACCGCCTCCGGGTGGAGCGCGGCGAATGTCTTGGGCGCGACCTCGGAGAAGATGAGGATGATGAGCGTGAGGATGAGCGCCGCGACCGTCAGGGCCGACTCGCCCCAGAGCTGGAGCGCGATCAAGGTCGCCAGCATCGACGCGAGCACGTTGACGAAGTTGTTGCCCAGCAGGATCAGCCCGATGAGCCGGTCGGGCTGGTCGAGCAGGGCCAGCGCCAGCCGCGAGCCCCGATGGCCCTCGCGCGCCTGGTGGCGCAGGCGGTAGCGGTTGACTGTCATCAGCGCCGTCTCGGAGCCGGAGAAGCACCCCGAGAGCACCAGAAGGATGACCAGCGCGACGATCAGAGAGGATAGCGGCAGTTCGGTCAAAGCGGGCCCCGGTGACGGCGGTCACGCCGAGTGGCCGATGCGCTCCGGCATCGAGATCGAGCGGGTTGCTCCCGCTTGTGCATGCGATCTAGTTCGCAGGCAGTACACGGCCGGTACCTCGGCCAGCCCCAGCGGATGCGTCATCACCCTTGCTCGAGGATGAACTCGAGGACCAACTTGCTACCGAAATAGCCCAGTACGAGCAGCGCGAACGCGCCCAGCGTGAAGCGCACGGCCGTGGGCCCGCGCCAGCCGACGTAGAAGTGCCCGGCCAACAGCACCCCGAGGACGACCCAGGCCGCGATGGTGAGCACCGTCTTGTGTACCAGGTGCTGGGCGAACAGATCCTCGAGAAAGACGAAACCCGAGCCCAGCGCGACCGTCAGCAGGACGAAGCCGATCACCAGCATGCGGATCAGCAGGAGCTCCATCACGCGCAATGGCGGTAGCGCACGCACCGCGCCGGCGGGGTTGTGGCCGTGGATGAGGCGGTGCTGGATGCCCAGGACGATCGCCTGCAAAGCCGCCAATCCCAGCACGGCGTGCGCGCCGATGGAGACGAGCACGTGGACACCGAGGCCTTGCTGGCCGTCGGGGAAGGATGCCGAAGGCTGGTCGCTGCCGAGCAGCAGCTGGCCCAATACGGCGAGGGCGGCCAGCGGGAGCACCCCCATACCGAGATTCTCGACCGGCTGCGTCAGGCTCAAAAGGACCAGCAGGAGGCCCATCACCAGGGCGGCCAGCGACAGGGCGTGGAAGAAGCTCAGGTCGAGCCCCCCGGCTATGAACAGCGCCTCGTGAACGATGTAGGCATGGCCCGCTACCGCCAGAGCCGCCAGCGCGATGGCGGTCGCGTCCCGTTGCTTGCGCCCGCGACGAAGCGCCCAGACGAGATGTGCCGTGGCCGCGGCGTACAACACCAGGCTGGTCAGGGCGACGAGGGTTACAAGCATCGGCTCGGGGGCGTCCGCGGCGCGCCGTGGGCACGGCGCAAATGCGGATGATGACACACGGGGTGGGGGTCATGAAGGAGTGCGGGCGAGCGCTCGCTGTCGGCCACGGCTGACGGCAATCGTCGTGCTGGTCGACTTGGCGGCGGCCCTGGCGATGACCCAACGTGGCACTCGCTCGCCCGAGCGGGGTGAGCGAGCGACCTACTAACCATCGTTGCAACGGGAACGAAAGGAGTCTAGACGATGTTCAGGAAGATACTGTGTGCCGGGATGCTGACGCTCGTCACCGCGACCGCGGGCGCGGGTTCCGCGGTCGATCTCAACGAGGCCTCGGCCGACAAGCTCGCCAACACCTTGGACGGTGTCGGCACCGTTCGGGCCGAATCGATCGTCGCCTACCGCGAGGACAACGGCGCCTTCCCCAGCGTCAACGCGATCGTCGAGGTCGATGGCATCGGCGAGGCGACGCTCAGGAAGAACCGGGATCGCCTCACCATCGACAGCAACTGAGCGCTGTCAGCGGGGCGGACGCTCGTCCGCCCCGCCTTGGCTCGCCCGCCATCGAGGGCCCGACGCGCCCTGCCTCGTCAACCCGCCTCAAGCTGGGCCTTCGTGTCCTTGGCACAGCGAAACACCCGAGCGCTGGCTGACCGCCGTTATTTTCTTCCGGGCGCGCTAGCCAGCGCGCCCGGGTCACTTTTGCTGTTTGCGCAACAAAAGGGACCCAAAGAAGCCCACCCCGGCTGGCGCGGGATCCCCTGTCGCGCTCGTGATGCCCGGCGAGCCGGGCGACCGACGGACATTGTCGCCGAGGCTCGGGGACAAGAGGTCGGGTCGTTGCGTGCGGGACAACCCCTGGGCAAGGGGAGGAGTTGGTGCCGGGAGCGGGACTCGAACCCGCACGGTGTCGCCACCACCGAATTTTGAGTCCGGCGCGTCTACCTTTTCCGCCATCCCGGCGCGGGCGCGTAACAGTAATGGCCTTGGGCCATGGCCGCAAGCACCGCGGGCGCTTGCCGGGGGCTGATACCATCGCGCGCCATGCGCGTCGCCGACTTCGACTACGAGCTCCCCCACGAGCTCATCGCCCAATACCCGCTGGCCGAGCGCCCCGCGAGCCGGCTGCTCGTGGTCGATCCCGCTAGCGAGCGCCGTGCGGATCGCACGTTCCGCGAGCTCGGCGACGAGCTCGCGCCGGGCGATTTGCTCGTGTTCAACAATACCAAGGTGCTGCGGGCGCGCCTGCACGGGCACAAGCGCGGGACTGGCGGGCGCGTCGAGGTACTCGTGGAACGTTTGGCCGGCGACGGGCGCCGTTGCTGGGCGCATGTGAAGGCGAGCCGGGCGCCCAACCCTGGAACCGTTGTCGAGCTCGCCGATGGCGCCCTGGTCGCCGAGGTATTGGGGCGCGATGACGATTTGTTCGAGCTCGACTTCGGCACGGGCGAGGCCTTGATCGATCGCCTGGAGCAACACGGCGCGGTCCCACTACCGCCCTATATCGACCGCCTGCCCGAGGCCAGCGATGCCGAGCGCTACCAGACGGTCTACGCGAGCGAGCCCGGGGCGGTCGCCGCGCCCACGGCGGGGCTGCATTTCGACGAGGCCGTGCTCGCCGATCTGCGCGCGCGCGGTGTGGCGATGACGGAGATCACCCTGCATGTCGGCGCCGGCACCTTTCGTCCGGTGCGGGCCGAGCACGTCGGCGAGCACACCATGCATGCGGAATACGCCCGCGTGCCGCGGGCCGCTTGCGAGGCGATCGCGGCGGCCCGCGAGCGCGGCGCCCGCGTGGTGGCCATCGGCACGACCGTGGTGCGCAGTCTGGAATCGGCGAGCGACGGCGAGGGCCGTGTTGCGCCTTATGCCGACCAGACGTCTCTGTTTCTTGCCCCCGGCAGCCGCTTCGACGTCGTCGATGGCTTGATCACCAATTTCCATCTGCCGCGCTCGACGCTGCTGATGCTCGTGTGCGCCTTCGGCGGCTACGAGCGCGTCCTCGCCGCCTACCGCCACGCCGTCGAGCAGCGCTACCGCTTCTTCAGCTACGGCGACGCCATGCTGTTGTGGGCGGATCCGGCCGCGCGGGCGGGCGGGCCGTAGGCAATGCGTTTCGATTGCCTGGCGACCGATGGCGCCGCTCGGCGCGGCCGGCTGACCCTGGCGCGCGGCACGATCGAGACGCCCGCGTTCATGCCCGTGGGTACCCACGGCACGGTCAAGGGACTCACCCCGGAAGAGGTCCGTGCCAGCGGCGCCGAGGCCATCCTCGGCAACACCTTCCATCTGATGCTGCGCCCGGGCAGCGATATCGTCGCCGACCACGGCGGGCTGCACGGCTTCACAGGCTGGTCCGGGCCGATCCTCACCGACTCGGGCGGCTTCCAGGTCTACAGCCTCGCCGAGATGCGGCGCATCGATGAGGACGGTGTCCGGTTCCAATCACCGGTGGATGGCGATCGCTTGTTCCTGGGACCGGAGGAGTCGATGGGGGTGCAGGAGCGCCTGGGCGCCGATATCGTGATGGCGTTCGACGAGTGCACGCCGTATCCCGCCGACGAGGCCACCGCTGAGCGCTCGATGGCGTTGTCGATGCGCTGGGCCGAGCGCTGTCGCACGAGCTACCGGGGTCCGGGGACACTCTTCGGCATCGTCCAGGGCGGGATGTATCCGCACCTGCGCCAGCGCTCCGCCCGAGAGCTCATCGCCATGGACTTTCCCGGCTACGCCATCGGTGGATTGGCCGTGGGCGAGCCCGCCGACGAGCGCCATGCGGTCCTCGACGCGACTGTACCTACGTTGCCCGAGGACCGACCGCGCTATCTGATGGGTGTGGGTACACCGGCCGACATCGCCGCCGCCGTAAGCCGCGGTGTCGACATGTTCGACTGCGTCATCCCCACGCGCCACGCGCGCAACGCCCACCTGTTCACCCGCGCCGGGGTGGTCAAGCTGCGCAACGCGCGCTACAAGCGCGACACCGCGGCGCTGGATCCCGACTGCCACTGCTACACCTGCCGCCACTTCAGTCGAGCCTATCTGCATCACCTGGACAAGTGTGGCGAGATTCTCGGGGCGCGCCTCAACACGATCCATAACCTGCATTATTACCAGGGCTTGATGCAGCGGCTGCGCTGCGCCATCGAGCGCGGCCGGCTGGGTGATGCCCTGGCGCGCGAGGTGGGTGAGGCGCACTGAAACCAGCGCCCCGGTGGCGTCATACCGCGGGGGCGTGCACGTGTCGCCATGTGTGCCATAATCGCGCCCTTTTGCGGCGTGGGGCCCGCCTCGATGCCGCTTGCGGCGCCCCCGCGCGGCCCGCCTACGCCGGCGGCCCCTGCGGGTGCCTTGCCCCGAGCCGCGTGCTCGAGCCCGATCCGGTTGAGGAGGCGATGCGATGGACTTCCTGGTGCAGACGGCACAGGCAGCGAACGGCGGTGATGGTGGTGGTAGCCCCTTGATGGGGCTGGTTCTGCCCATTCTTATCCTGGTGTTGTTTTTCTTTCTTTTCATCCGGCCGCAGCAGAAGCGCGCCAAAGAGCACAGCCAGATGATAAGCGAGCTCCAGGAGGGCGACGAGGTCGTCTCGAGCGGCGGTCTGGCCGGTCGGATTAGCGAGGTCGACGAGAATTTCGTGCGCTTGGAGATCGCCGACAACGTCGAGGTGCGGCTGCAGAAGAAATCCGTTGCCAACGTGCTGCCCAAGGGCACGCTTTGAGCTCGCGCTGAGGCCGGTCCCGCGATGAATCGATACCCGATCTGGAAGTACCTGCTCGTCGCCGTCGTCGTGGTCGCCGGGGGCTTGTACGCGTTGCCGAACGTCTTCGGCCAGGACCCGGCCGTGCAGGTGTCGGTCAGTGACGGCGAGCTCCCCGACGGCGTCGACCAAAGGGTGGGCGCGGCCCTCGATCGCGCCGGGCTCGAGCCGCTGGGCATGCGCGAGCGCGAGGGCACGCTGCTGGTGCGCATGGCCGACGACGACGCCCAGCGCAGCGCCCGCGCCGCCCTGCGCGAGGCGCTCGGTGATCAATACGTCGTCGCGTTGAATCTGGTCTCCGCCGCCCCCGACTGGCTTCGTGCGATCAATGCGAAACCGGTGAATCTCGGTCTCGACCTGCGCGGCGGCGTGCACTTCCTGCTCGAGGTGGACATGAAGTCGGCCGTGCGTGGCGCGCTTGAGCAGAAGGTCGGCGACATGCGCCGGCGCATGCGCGAGGACGATATCCGCTACCGCGCGGTCTCGCTCGAGGAGAGCGAGATCGAGCTGCGCTTCCCGGATGATGCGCAGCGCGCCTCCGCACTGGAGACCCTGCGCGCGCAGCACGACGATCTCGACTTCCGCGAGACGGTGGTGGGCGACCAGCCCGCGCTGCGCGCGAGCCTGACCGAGCAGGCGGTGCGCCAGGAGCGAGAATCCGCGCTCGAGCAGAACATCACGACCTTGCGCAACCGCGTCAACGAGCTCGGCATCGCCGAGCCCATCGTCCAGCAGCAGGGCGAGCAGCGCATCGTCGTCCAGCTCCCCGGTGTCCAGGACACCACCCGCGCCAAGGAGATCCTCGGGGCGACGGCGACGCTGGAGTTCCGCCTCGTCCACGGCAGCCGCAGCGATTGGCGCCAGGCGGCCAACAGCGGCGAGACCCCGTTCGACGCGCGCCTCTACCAGCGCCGAGGCGGCCAGCCCATCCTGCTCAAGCGCGACGTCATCGTCACGGGCGACCAGATCGAGGGGGCCTCGTCGAGCTTCGACAGCCAGTCGGGCCAGCCTGTGGTCGTGGTCAACCTCAACAATGCCGGCGCCGACCGCATGCAGGACGTCACCGCCGATCACGTGGGCGATCGGATGGCGGTGGTGTTCATCGAGAACACCGTCGAGACCGAGATGGTCGACGGGGAGCCGGTCAAGGAGCGCTCGCGCACCGAGGAGGTCATCAACGTCGCGACCATCCGTGACGTGCTGAGCAATCGTTTCCAGATCGAGGGACTGGGCTCGGATGAGGCGCGCGATTTGGCCCTGCTGTTGCGGGCGGGCTCGCTGTCGGCGCCCATCGAGATCATCGAGGAGCGCACCATCGGGCCCAGCCTCGGCCAGGACAACATCAATCAGGGTGTGCTGTCGGTGGTCGTCGGCCTGATCCTGGTGGCGGGTTTTATGGCTTTGTACTACCGGGCGTTCGGGCTGATCGCCGATCTCGCTCTGGGTGTGAACCTGATGCTCGTCGTCGGTGTCCTGTCGGTACTGCAGGCGACGCTGACGTTGCCGGGTATCGCCGGGATCGTGCTCACCGTCGGTATGGCGGTCGACGCCAACGTGCTTATATTCGAGCGCATCCGTGAGGAGCTGCGCGCGGGCAACACAGTGCAGGCGAGCATCCAGACGGGCTACGCGAAAGCGCTGGGCACCATCGCCGATGCCAACGTGACCACGTTGATCGCGGCGGTCGTGCTGTTCCTGTTCGGCACGGGGCCGATCAAGGGCTTCGCCGTGACGCTGTCGATCGGCATCGTCACCTCGATGTTCACCGCCATCATGGGCACGCGCGCCGTGGTCAACCTCATCTACGGCGGCCGGCGGCTGAGCCGCATCGCGATCTAAGGGGCGCGGCATGCAGTTTTTCCAGTTCGAGCGCCAATTCGAGTTCATCAAGCACCGCCGCTGGGCGGCGATGATCTCGGGTGTGTTGCTTTTGGTGGCGCTGGGGTCGCTGGCGTATCAGGGGTTGCGCCTGGGCATCGACTTCACCGGCGGCCACTTGATCGAGGTCGGCTTTGCCGAGTCGGTCGAGCTCCAACCGATTCGCGACTCGCTCGGTGAGGCGGGCTTCGCCGACGCCCAGGTCCAGCACTTCGGTAGCGCCTCCGACGTGCTGGTGCGCCTCGCGCCGCGAGGTGAGACGAGTAACGCCGAGCTATCCGACGAGGTCCTGAGCGTGCTCGAGTCGACGTTCGCCACAAGCCCGGAGCTGCGCCGGGTCGAGTTCGTGGGGCCGCGCGTGGGCGCAGAGCTTCGCGATCGCGGCGGGATCGCACTGCTGGTGGCGCTGCTGTTGATCCTCGCCTACGTCGCCTTCCGCTTCGAGAAGCGTTTCGCCATTGGCTCGGTTGCCGCACTGGTGCACGACGTGCTGATCGTGGTGGGTGTGTTCTCGGTGGTGCAGATCGAGTTCGATCTGCCGGTGTTGGCGGCGTTGCTCGCGGTCATCGGTTACTCGCTCAACGACACCATCGTCGTGTTCGACCGCATCCGCGAGAACTTCCGCCTCCAGCGCAAGGGCACCGTCGAGGAAGTGACCAACGCATCGGTGAACCAGACACTGCCGCGGACCTTGATGACGTCGGTGACGACGTTGCTGGTGCTGTTGTCGCTGCTGTTCCTCGGCGGTGAGGCCATCTTCGCGTTCGCGCTGGCGCTGACGATCGGTGTGCTGGTGGGCACCTACTCGTCGATCTTCGTCGCGAGCACGCTGTTGTTGGCCACGGGCCTGTCGCGCGAGGACATGCTGCCGGTGCAGAAAGAAGGCGTCGACGAGGTCGACGGCCGGCCCTGAGCCGGGTCGCCGCGCCCGGCGGCGATGGCCGGGGTACGGGCGGGATGCGGGGCGGCGCTATTGGGCCGCGGCCGCGTCCAGCTGGCGCCGGTGGGGCTCGATGACCTGCATCATCGCGTGGAACACTTTGGGATTGGCGCCGATGACGTCACCGGTGGCGAGGAAGTCGTCGCCGCCGCGCAGGTCACCCAGGATGCCGCCCGCCTCGCGCACCAGCAGCGCCCCCGCAGCGATGTCCCAGGGCTTGAGCCCGAACTCCCAGAAGCCGTCGACGCGCCCGGCGGCGAGATAGGCCAGATCGAGCGCGGCCGAACCCGGCCGGCGCACGCCGGCGCTCTTGCGCATGAAGTCGCGCAGCATGGCCATGTATGCCTCACCCGGCTGGTCGTCGCGGTAGGGAAAGCCCGTCCCCAGCAGCGCGCCGTCGAGGCTGCGCCGACTGCTCACCCTGATGCGGCGGTTGTTCAGCGCGGCGCCGCCGCCCCGCGAGGCCGTGAATAGCTCCTGGCGCACGGGATCGTAGATCACCCCGTGCTCGAGCCGGTTGCCCTGGCGCACACCTATCGATACGGCGAACTGCGGGAAGCCGTGCAGGTAGTTGGTCGTGCCATCGAGGGGGTCGATGATCCAGACCGGCTCACGCTCCTCGCCGCGCTGCTCGCCCGATTCCTCGGCCAGGATGCCGTGGCTGGGATAGGATCGGCGGATGACGTCGATGATGCGGGCCTCGGCCTCGCGATCGACCTCGGTGACGTAGTCGTTGCGCTGTTTGGTCTCGACCGCGACGTCGTCGAGGCGCTCCCAACGGCGCATGATGAGCTCGCCCGCGGTGCGCGCGGCGCGCACCGCGATGTTCAGCATGGGCTGCTGCATGGGGGATCGGACTCCAACAAGAGGTGCACAGTCTAGCAAACGGGGCAACGATTTGATCGAGCAGGTGCACACATGACGACACGCTTCGTCCTCGTCGAGCCGAGCCACCCGGGCAATATCGGCGCGGCCGCGCGAGCGATGCGGGTGATGGGCTACGGCGATCTGGCGCTGGTCCGACCGCGCCGATTCCCGCACGCCGAGGCGACCGCCATGGCGGCCGGCGCCGACGACGTCCTCGCGCGTGCCCGGGTTTGCAACGACCTGGATGAGGCGATCGCCGATTGCGCCGTGGTGTTCGGCACCAGCGCACGCCGGCGTAGCCT
>CAYUKN010000052.1:13860-16130 GCA_964445325.1 uncultured Ectothiorhodospiraceae bacterium | reverse complement strand
AGAGCCGGCTCAAGGAGCTCGAGCGCATGGAGGAGATCGCGCCGGCGCACGTCGATTCGCCGTTCCGCTTCTCCTTCCCCGACGCGGAAAAGACCTCGAACCCGCTGCTGGTATTGCGCGACGCCCAGGTCGGCTACAGCGAGCCGGTGCTCACCGGCGTCGATTTCTCCATTCTGCCGGGGGCGCGCGTGGGCCTGCTCGGGCCCAACGGCGCCGGCAAATCGACCCTGATCCGTAGCATCGTCGGCGACCAGCCCCTTCTGGCGGGCGAGCGCGTCGCCGGCGAGCACTTGCGCATCGGCTACTTCGCCCAGCACCAGGTCGACGCGCTGGATCCGGCCGCCAGCCCGACCGAGCACCTGCGCCGCGAGAGCAGCGGTGTACGCGAGCAGACCCTGCGTGACTTCATCGGCGGCTTCGGTTTCTCCGGCAGCGACGCCCTCAAGCCCGTGGCGCGCTGCTCGGGCGGCGAGAAGGCGCGGCTGGCTCTGGCGCTGATCGCCTGGCGCCGGCCCAATCTGTTGTTGCTGGACGAGCCGACCAACCACCTCGATCTGGAGATGCGCCACGCCCTCGATCTGGCACTGCAGCAATTCCAGGGCGCGGTCGTGCTCGTCACCCACGATCGGCATCTACTGCGCGACTCGGTCGACACCTTCTGGCTCGTCGCCAACGGGCGCGTCGAGGCGTTCGACGGGGACCTCGAGGCGTATCGCGAATGGCTGCGCGACTATCGCAGCCGAGCCACCGCCGGGTCGGCACCGGCGGCGGCCGACAAGCGTCCGGGCAAGCGCCGCGGCAAGGCCAGCCGCAAGGATGCGGCCACGCAGCGCCGTGCGCTGCAGCCCCTGCGCGACCAGCTCAAGCGCCTGGAGCGCGACCTCAACGACCACAAGGCGGCACTGGCCCGGGTCGAGGGCGAGCTCGCCGACAACGACCTCTACACCGACCCCGCGCGGCGTAGCGAGCTGGACGAGCTACTCCAGCGCCAGGGCGAGCTGCGGCGCTCGGTCGACACGCTCGAGACCGAATGGCTCCAAGCCAGCGAGCGCCTGGAGGCGGAACAAAACGGCGCGTGAGCGCTCGCGCGTGGCCCTCCCCGACCGCTCTGCTACCATCGGCGGTCCAACCGAACGCGAGGGAGGCCCGTGTAATGGCGTCGATCCAGCACCTGCTCGAATGCGGCCAGTCCCTGTGGCTCGACTACGTCGACCGCAATCTCATCACCGGCGGCGGCCTCGAGCGCCTCGTCGACGAAGGGCTGCGCGGTGTCACCAGCAACCCGACCATCTTCCACGAGGCGATCACGGGCTCCAACGCCTACGACGACGCCATCCTCGATCTGATCCAGGCCGATCACGAGCTCGACGCCGAGCTGCTCTACGAATGGCTCGCGATCCAGGACATCCAGATGGCCTGCGATCGGCTGCGCCCCGTGTTCGACCGGACCGAGGGCGCCGACGGCTTCGTCAGCATCGAGGTCTCGCCCCACATCGCCCATGACGCCAACGCGACCATCGACCAGGCGCGCCACCTGTGGCGCTCGATCCATCGTGACAACCTCATGGTCAAGGTGCCGGCGACCGCCGAGGGACTGCATGCCATCGAGGCCCTGACCGCCGAGGGCATCAACATCAATGTGACCCTGCTGTTCTCGGTGCAGCGCTATCGCGACGTCTTCGCGGCCTATACGCGCGGGCTCGGCCATGCGGAGCGCCCGGGCGACGTTGCATCGGTCGCATCGTTCTTCGTCAGCCGCATCGACGGTGTGGTCGATCCCCAGCTCGACGCCGCCGGTGGCGACGCGCTCGCGCACAAGGGCAGCGCCGCCATCGCCAACGCCAAGATGGCCTATCAAGCGTTTCTGGAGATGCGGGCGGGCCGCGACTTCCAGGCCCAAGCCAAGCGCGGTGCGCGCGTGCAGCGCCCGCTTTGGGCCAGCACCAGCACCAAGGACCCGAACCGCTCGAGCACCTACTACGTCGACGCCCTGATCGGCCCGGACACGATCAACACGGTCCCGCCCAAGACACTGGATGCGTTCGTCACACACGGCACCGCGGCGGTGACCATCGACGACAACCTCGACGCCGCGCGGGCGACGCTGGCGGCGCTGCCGCGTCACGGCATCGACATCGAGGCGGTCGCGGACACGCTCGAGGCCGACGGTGTGCAGAAGTTTGCCGATTCGCACGATGCGCTAGTGGCAGCGCTGCACGACAAGCTCGTCGAGGTCAGCAGCCGCTACGCCGCCGCCGAATCCTAGGGCC
>CAYUKN010000052.1:0-13760 GCA_964445325.1 uncultured Ectothiorhodospiraceae bacterium | reverse complement strand
GGGCCTCCGCCACGGGTTGAGCGATTGCCCAGGGGCTCGCGTGGGCCCGCCTCGGTGGCGTGCGGCAGCCGTCGGCGAGGTGGTCGATCGGGGAGGCCCTCGCAGCTCCGGGGTCATACCCCGGTCTGCGCCCGCATCGGCTGCGCCGACGCGGGCCTCCGTCACGGGTTGAGCGATTGGCGGGGCCCTCGTTGGATGCGGTCGGACCCGCACCCGCCACGTTGTCGGTCTTGCTCAGGCTTTCGGGTGCGACCTGCTGCGCTTGTCGCGGGCCCGGCGCAGCCAGCCCACCAGGGGATCACGGCCGATCACGCCGGTCGCGGCCAACCATGCGCCGCCGGCGGCGAGGACGACACCGGCCGGCGACCCCCAGCCGGCCGCCCCCGCGTAGTGGAACACGGCCCCGAGCAGGCCCAGGCGCACCACGCGGTCGGTGACCCCGAGGCGCGTATCCCCCGGCGCCGGCGGCTGCGGCGCGGGCGGCTCCCAACCCAGCATCTCGTACTTGGGCGCCTCGGCGTCGAATTCGCCGCGGCCCAGCGCGAGCGCGAACAGCGCCAACGCCAGCACACCGAGTACGATCCCGAGCAGACTCCAGAAGGCGACCATCACGAGCCCTCCCCGTCGCCGAGGAACTCGATGTAGGCAACCAGCGCATCGAGCTCCTTGTCGGAGAGATTGCCATAGCGGTTGGGCATCACGGGCGGATACCCCTGGGCCAGCTTGGCCTGCGGATTCACGATGGAATCGCGTATGTGGTCGGCGTCGGCGACCACGGTCTCGCCCGATTTGAGCTGGACCTCGGAACCGAAGCGCCCGCTCATCGTCGGCCCGACGTTGCTCGAGCCATCGACGCTGTGACAGCCGATGCAGCCCTCCGAGTTGAACAATTGCTTGCCCTTCTGCGCCAGCTCACCGGCCTCGGCGAGACCGCCCTCGCCGCCCGCGTCGGCACCGACCTCGTCGGCGCGTAGCGCGTCCGGCGGATTCCCCAGCGAGATCATGTAGGCCGCCAGATCCTTGAGATCCTCCTCGGACAGGTGCGCATACGACGGCATGATCGACTGCGGCTTGAACTGGCGCGGATGCTTGAAGTGCTCGACGTGGTACTGCATGTCGGACAAGCGCCGACCCACGATGGTCAGATCGGGCCCGTTGCGCTGGGTACCCAGCAGCGTATAGGGGTACTCGACGAAATCGCCCGGCTCGGTCACGTCGGCCTTCTTGGCGCCCGCGGCCCAGCCGGTCGGGATGTCCTCCTCGCGGATGTACTGCGTGTGGCAGTAGACGCAGCCCTGGCTGGTGTAGAGCTGATAGCCGCGATAGGGCTCGCCCGTCATGCCCGAGCCCGCTGGATCGGTGACCTCCTCACCCGGCTGCCAGTCCCAGGCCGTCTCGGTGGGCTCCATTTGCTGCAGGCGCGCGGCCACCGTGATGTAGAGCACCAACGTGAACAGCGTCATCACAATGACCAGCGCCCCGGCCGCATGATATTTGCCCGTGCTCGCGTGTTGCTCGGGGTCGCGGTGCCGGGCGTGGATGCCCCACAGCATGAACGCCAGCAGACCACAGAAGACGGCGGCGATGATCAGCCAGAAGGCCGGGCCGACGTCGCCGAAGCCCTGGGGCGCACGCAATCCCTCGGCGAGTGCAGCCGTCGGCGCCGCCGCCAGGACCGTGCTCGAAACCGTGCGCGCGATCATGATGTGGCTCCCTGGGCCGCCTGGGCGGACTCGATGTGCATCTCGGGAACCTCATTCATGCCCTCGCGCCAGGGCGCACCGCGGCGCAGGCTCGCGACCACGAGCCAGACGAACGCAATGAAGCCGATCACGACCACCGCGCCGGTGACGGTGCGCGACAGCCGCGGGATCCAGGTCACCGTCAGGGTCTGGTAGATGTCGTTGCCCAACAGATTGATCGACGCCCCCGTGGCCACGCCCGACCACGTGAAGCCGATGTAGAACACCGGGAAGAAGATCATCATCGACCAGAACGTCACCGCCGCCCAGCCGCGGCTGTAGAGCTGGCGCCCCGTCACGCGCGGGAACATGTAATAGATCGCCGCCATGCCATAGCACGTGAACGCGCCGGCGAGCGCCAGGTGGGCGTGCGCCTGCACCCACTCGGTGAAGTGGACATACCAGTTGACCGCGTGCGTCGACTGGAACGGCCCCTGGATGCAGGTGGCCAGATAGAAGATCGTGCCCAGCGCGGCGAAGCGCAGCGGATAGCTCTGCACCACCCGGCTCCAGTTGCCGCGCGGCGTCGACAGGAAGTTGACCACCACCGCCAGCACGGGGATGCCCAGCAGCACCGACGAGATCACCGCGAACTCACCGATCCACGCCGGCATCGGCATCTGCAGGAAGTGATGCAGGCCCGTGCCCGGATAGAACGCCATCAGGGTCCAGAAGCCGACGATGGAAAGACGGTGCGAGTACAACGGCTGTTGGGCGGCCAGCGGGATCAGATAGTAGGCGGTCCCCAGGCCCAGCGGCGTGATGATCATGCCGACGGCATTGTGCAGCCACCACGCCTCGATGACCTGATAGCCCATGCCGGAGAACGCCAGCACGCCGAAGCTGCCGACCAGATAGGTCACCGCACTGGTGTAGAGCCCGCCGACGAGATACCAGATGGAGACGTACAGGCGCCGCACCTCGCGCTTGAGCACGGTCGTGTGGGCGCAGAAGATGATCCCGACCAGCGCCACCGTGAGCATGAGGTCGACCAGGATGGGCGCCTCGGCGTACTCACCGGCCTGGATCGACAGGAGCCAGTTGCCCGGGATCGCCGCCCAGATGAGCGCGACGTTGACGACCAGCGCCGCGTTCCAGAGCCAGCCGGCCCACCATGCGACCCCCGGGGCGAACAGCTCGCGCCCGCACAGCCGCGGCACGATGAACAGCACCGCGGAGATGAAGCTCATCACCAGCCAGCCCAGGATGGCCGTGTTGGTGTGGATGATGCGCATCTGGCTGTACTGGAGACCGATGTCGGTCGACCAGTCCATCGACGCGGGCGCGACGAATTGCACCGACTGGACGGCGCCGACGAGCGGCCCGACGATCAGCCACACCAGTGCCGACCAGAACCAGAGACGAACCGCGCTCGAAGCCATCGCTCAGCCTCCGTGCGGCGCGAACCAGTTGAACGGTGCGATGAAGAAGGCGTAGATCAAGCACGCCGCCACCAGCAGCCAGCCCCACCAGGGCAAGCGCCCATGGCCCTCCTCGATCTCGACCCGTTGTTGTTCGTCGCTCATCAATGGCTCCCGCGGCTCACACGCAAAGCGTAAGGCAAGATACACGAAGGTCGGGGGCGGTCGTTTGATCTGAGTCAAATCGGCAGGCAGCGACCGCGGGAGACGGGTCGATGCCTGCAGCGGCTACCCGAGCCAGGCGGCGCCACGCACACCGCCTTCACCGCCGTGGACGGGCGCACGCAGGGGCGTATCGCAGCGGTCGGAGTAGACGTAGTCCTGCCACAGCGGCGGGATCTCGTCGTAGAGGCGGGCGACGTTGGACACGCCGCCGCCGAGCACGATGACGTCGGGGTCGATCATGTTGATCACGTGGGCGAGTCCGCGCGCGAGGCGGTCGATATAGCGGGCGAGCACGGCCTCGGCGGCGGACTCGCCCGCCTCGGCACGCGCGACGATCATGGCCCCGTCGATGTGCTCGCCCGTCTCGCCGGCGTAGTCCTGGCGCAGCCCCGTGCCCGAGACCCAGCGCTCGATGCAGCCGCGACGCCCGCAATAGCACGCGGGGCCCGGATACTCGTGCGGCGCGGGCCAAGGCAGGGGATTGTGGCCCCACTCGCCGGCGACCGCATTGGGCCCGACGAGCACCCGACCGTCGACGACGAGGCCGCCGCCACAGCCCGTGCCCAGGATCACGCCGAAGACGACATCGAAGCCCTGACCGGCGCCATCGACGGCCTCTGACAGGGCGAAACAGTTGGCGTCGTTGGCGACGCGCACCCGGCGCCCGAGGCGGGCCTCGAGGTCGCGGTGGCCCGGGCGGCCGTTGAGGTAGACCGCGCTGGCGTTCTTGAACAGGCCCGTCGCCGGCGAGATCGCCCCCGGCGTGCCGATCCCCACCGAGCCCGTCTCACCGGCGGCTGCTTCGAGGCGCTCGACCATGTGCGCGACCGCATCGAGCGTGGCCGGGTAGTCGCCACTGGGCGTCGCCACGCGCTCGCGCGCCAGCGTGGCGCCGGCGTCGTCGAGCGCCACGCCGGCGATCTTGGTCCCGCCCAGATCGATCCCGATGCGCATGGCCGATTCGGTTCACTCCGGATTGCCTCAACGGTGCACCCAAGGGGTAACACC
The DNA here is from genome assembly GCA_964445325.1 of uncultured Ectothiorhodospiraceae bacterium. GTDB lineage: Bacteria > Pseudomonadota > Gammaproteobacteria > XJ16 > Halofilaceae > Halofilum. The sequence goes on along the minus strand of CAYUKN010000052.1, from coordinate 9,424 downwards.
GAGCGCCTCGCTACGCCTCTCGCGAAGGCGCGAAGCCCGCTGAGGATGTAGAAAGTGTAGGCAGCCAGCGCTGTTTTGCACGGTGGCCGTCATACAGGGCCTGCGAAGGCTGCCCCTTCCGGGGCCCCAGCCTCGTCTAGCGTTTTCCCGGGGACTCAGAACCAGCGCAACCTCCAAACGGCCCCGCATGCCGACATGCTGCCGGATCAGGCGAATCAACTTCGACCCGACCGCTGTTGGCGTTGTTCGCACCTTTGCGCGGGCTCAAGCGAGGGGCCCATCTCAGCCCTGCTCGCCACGCCAATGCCACAGGCCCTGGGCGGACAAGACCGCGTCGAGCTCGTAGAGCTCGCGCATGCGCTCGGCATCCTCGGGACGCCCGCGGCTGGCGAGCAGCGTGGTCCAACCGGCCAGCAGGTCATCGGCCAAGCCTTCCTGGGACGCCGCCTGGTGCGCGCGCTGGCACATGTCGTCGATGAGGGTATGCAACGTCTCGCCGACACCGCGGCAGTCATCAATAGTGTCGAAGTGCGTGGGTGCGATGCGGGCCGGCTTCAAGTCCAAGATCCGATCGATCGAGGCGTGCATCGCCTCCGGGTCGAACTGGGGCGGCGCGGTCTCCGGCACGATCAGCGGGCCCTCAGGGCCCGCGAGCTCGGGATAGCCCACGCCGAAGGCGTCGCCGGGGAAAACGGTCGCGGTTGCCGGCTCCCACAGGCTGATGTGATTGCGCGCATGCCCGGGCGTCTGGATCGCCGTGAGCGTGCGCCCGCCCACCGGCACGGACTCGCCGTCCGACAGTGGGAACGCGCGGTCCTCGGCGACCGGCACCAGCGGGGCGTACTCGCGGTCGAAGAAGGCGTCGCCGTAGACGGCGCGCACACCCTGCTCGAGTTTACTGGGGTCGACCAAGTGCCGGATTGCCGAGCGGTGACCGTACAATGCGGCATTCGGCAGGTGCTCCATCAAGCGACCCGCGCCACCCGCATGATCCAGGTGCGCGTGGGTCACGACCACGGCCCCGACGTCGGCACGGCCCATCCCGAGGTACTCGAGCGCCTCGAGGAGTGACTCGACGTTGGCTCCCACCCCCGTATCGATAATGGCGCTGTCATCGCCACCCGATACAATATAGATGGCGGTGTGCTGGGGCCGGATGTAGTGGGTGTCGAAGCGGTGGATGCCGTCGGCGACGGTGTGCAAACGATCGGCGACACTGGCCATGGGATCCTCCCGGCGAGACTGAAACACGCCTGCGCCGTTGGCGATTATGGCACGCTATCGCCCTGCCGTACCCGCAAGCGGGCCAAGTCGCCGTTTTCGACGATCTGCGCATCGAGGAGCGCGAGATGGAGCAAACCCCCGGCGCGCGTTTCCGCAGCGCCCTGGCCGCCCACGAGCCGCTGGCGATCGTCGGCACGATCAACGCCTACTGCGCCCTGATGGCCGAGCGCATCGGCCACCGCGCCATCTACCTCTCGGGCGGCGGTGTGGCCAACGCCTCCTACGGGCTGCCCGACCTGGGCATGACGGACATGAACGACGTCCTCGCTGACGTCCGCCGCATCACCGCCGCCACCGACACCCCCCTGCTCGTCGACATCGACACCGGCTTCGGCGGCGCCCTGGCGATCGGGCGCACCATCCGCTCGATGATCGATGCGGGCGCGGCGGCGGTGCACATGGAGGACCAGATCGTGGCCAAGCGCTGCGGCCATCGCCCCAACAAGGCCGTCGTATCGACCCAGGAGATGGTCGACCGGATCAAGGCGGCCGTGGACGCACGCACCGACGAGCAGTTCTTCCTCATCGCGCGCACCGACGCGGTCGCCGTCGAGGGCCGTGATGCGGCGATCGAACGCGCCCGCGCCTACGTCGAGGCCGGCGCGGACGGCGTCTTCGCCGAGGCCGTCGGCGACGTCGGCGATTACACGGCGTTTCGCGAGGCGCTGGGGGACACGCCCATCCTGGCCAACATGACCGAGTTCGGGCGCACCCCTTTGTACAACCAACGCGAGCTCAACGCGGCCGGCGTGGACATGGTGCTCTACCCGTTGTCCGCATTCCGGGCGATGAGCCAGGCCGCCGAGCGGGTCTACACTCGCATCCTGGCCGACGGCGACCAGCACGCGGTCACCGAGGAGATGCAGACGCGCGAGGCGCTGTACGACTACCTCGGCTACCATGCCTACGAGCGCCGACTCGATGCGCTGTTCGGCCAGGGCGGCCGCCCAGAACAACAACAGGAGGACGAGTGATGGCACAGACGACGAAGAGCGGCGCGGGCCTGCGCGGGCAAAAGGCCGGGCGCACGGCGCTTTCCACGGTGGGCATCGCCGATGCGGGCCTGACGTATCGCGGCTACGGCATCGGCGAGCTCGCCGAGCAGTGCACCTTCGAGGAGGTGGCCCATCTGCTGCTCAAGGGCGAGCTGCCCGACGCCGCTGCGCTGGCCGCCTACCGCGAGCGCCTCGCCGCGCGGCGCCATCTGCCGGCGCCCGTGCGCGAGGGCCTCGAGCGCGTGCCGCGCGACGCCCACCCGATGGATGCGGTGCGCACGGGCGTGTCGCTACTGGGCACGGTCGAGCCCGAGACCGACGCCAGTGAGCAGGAAGCCACCGCCGACCGCCTGCTGGCGGTGCTGCCGAGCATCGTGTGCTACTGGCATCGCTTCCATCGCGACGGTGACCGCATCGAGACCGACAGCGACGCCGCCTCGATCGGCGGGCACTTCCTGAAGCTGCTGCATGGCCACGACCCCGATCCGCTGTTCGAGCGCGCCATGCACGTCTCGCTCGTCCTCTACGCCGAGCACGAGTTCAACGCCTCGGCGTTCACCGCCCGCATCGTCGCCTCGACCGAGTCGGACATGTACTCGGCGATCACCGCGGCGATCGGCGCGCTGCGCGGCCCGCTGCACGGCGGCGCCAACGAGCAGGCCATGGCGATGCTGGAGCCGTGGTGCTCGCCCGACGAGGCCGAGCGCGAGCTCAAGGGCAAGCTATCGCGGCGCGAGAAGGTCATGGGCTTCGGCCACCCCGTCTACACCGACGGCGATCCGCGCAACGCCATCATCCGCGAATGGTCGCGCAGCCTGGCCGCGCACGTCGGCGACGACACCCTGTTCCCCGTATCCGAGCGCGTCGAGCAGGTCATGGCGAACGAGAAGGGTCTGTTCGCCAACGCGGACTTCTACCACGCCTCAGCGTACACCTTCATGGGCATCCCCACGGCCCTGTTCACGCCGATCTTCGTGATGTCGCGCCACGCCGGCTGGGCCGCGCACGTGTTCGAGCAGCGCGCCGACAACCGCATCATCCGCCCGTCGGCCGAGTACGTGGGCCACGAGCCGCGCCCCGTGCCGCCGATCGACGAGCGCTAGAACGAACGACAACCACGACCAATCTGCAGGAGCAGATTGGGACTGCGCGAAGCGCAAGGACCGAAGGGGCGAGGCGCAGGGACGCGCCCAACAATGAACACCAATGCTTGGTAGTGCTTTGCGCGGCTCGTCGGAGCGACGCCGAGCACTAGCGAGCATTCGTGTCCACTCGTGGTAATCCGTGGTTCGGCAAAAGGGCACGGCGCAAGAGATCCCATATGAGCACCACCGTCGAGACCAACGTCCGCCCCGAATACGATTCCGAGCTGCAGACAATCGCCGACTACGTGCTGGCGACGCCCATCGAGTCGGAGACTGCCTGGCATACCGCACGGCACTGCCTCATGGATGCGCTCGGCTGCGCCATGCAGGCGCTCGACTTTCCCGCCTGCACGCGCCATCTGGGCCCTCGCGTCGAGGGCATGGTCGTGCCCAACGGCGCCCGCGTGCCCGGCACCGATTTCCGCCTCGACCCGGAGAAGGCCGCTTTCGACACGGGTGCCCTAGTGCGCTGGCTCGATTTCAACGACACCTGGCTGGCCGCCGAGTGGGGCCATCCCTCGGACAACATCGCCGGCGTCCTGGCGGTCGCTGACCACCTGAGTCAGCGCCGCGCCGTCGCCGGTGAAGAGCCGATCCGCATGGGCACGCTGCTCGACGCCATGATCCGCGCCTATGAGATCCAGGGGGTGCTCAGCCTGGCCAACAGCTTCAACCGCGTCGGCCTCGATCACGTCGTCCTGGTCAAGGTCGCCACCGCGGCCGTGGTGACGATGCTGCAGGGCGGCACCCGCGAGCAGGTGCTGTCGGCGCTGTCGCACGCCTGGGTCGACGGCCAGGCATTGCGCACGTACCGCCACGCGCCGAACGCGGGCCCGCGCAAGTCCTGGGCCGCGGGCGATGCCGGCGCACGCGCCGTGCGCCTGGCGCAGCTGGCCCTCGACGGCGAGCCGGGCGTCCCCAGCGTGCTGTCGACGCCGCAATGGGGTTTCTACGACGTACTGTTCGCCAAGTCCAATCGCGACCAACAAGTGCGCCACCCCGCCGACCGGCGCTTCATCATGCAGCGTGAGTTCTCCAGCTACGTCATCGAGAACGTGTTGTTCAAAATCTCGTATCCGGCCGAGTTCCATGCGCAAACCGCTGTCGAGGCGGCGGTGGAACTCCACAGCGAGGTGGCCCCGCACATCGATACGATCGAGCGCATCGAGATCACGACGCACGAGTCGGCCATTCGGATCATCTCCAAGTCCGGCGCCCTCGACAATCCGGCCGACCGCGACCACTGCCTGCAATACATGACCGCCGTCGCCCTGCTCTTCGGTGATCTGCGCGCCGACCACTACGACGACGCATTCCACGGCGACCATCCCGAGATCGATTGGCTGCGTCAGCGCATCACGGTCACCCAAGACGAACAGTATTCGCAGGACTATCTCGACCCCGACAAGCGGTCGATCGCCAACGCGGTGCAAGTCTTCTTCGACGACGGCAGCGCCACCGAGCGCATCGAAATCGAGTACCCCATCGGGCACCCGCGACGCCGCGACGAGGGTATTCCGGCGCTCGAGCGCAAGTTCGCCCGACACCTGGCCGCCCGTTTCCCGCCCCAGCGCTGCGAGGCCATTCAAGCGTTGTGCGACGATCCCGACCGACTCGCCAATACGCCCGTCCACGAATTCATGGATTTCTTCGTACCGTAGGCCCGCGTTGGCGCAAGCCAATGCGGGCGATACCGCGCTCGGCCCTCCGCCCCACCATCGGCTAATGCCGGCGCCCGCATCGCCTACGCACACACGCGCTCCGGCGACGCGAGCCTACCCGTTCGCCCAATACCGGCTCACCGATAGAGCGGAGGCCCGCTTTGGCGCAAGCCAATGCGGGCGGCCCAGGGCATAGCCCCGCCGCCCCAACCCACCAACGCCCGCCTCGCCGCCGCGCATCCGCGCGACGGCGAGGCGGGCCTACCCGGCGCGAGCGCTCGGATGGGCCTGTTCGAACAGGGCGGTGGCGAGGCGGGCGCGCCCGTCCGCGTCGGAGGGCAATTCGCCTTCGCGGTCGATGGCGGCGAGGCGGCGGCGGAGACCAACCCGGTTGGCGAGCTGGACGGCGAGACCGGGGCGTGCATTGAGCTCCAAAACGAGGGGGCCGCGTTGTTGGTCCAGCACGAAATCGACGCCGAGATAGCCCAGCCCGCACATCGACTGACAGCGGGCTGCCAGGGCGAGCAAGCGCTGCCACTCCGGAATTTTGACACCCACCAGCGGCGCCAACGTGTCGGGATGCTGCGTCACCATGCGCCCGCCGTGGGTGGCCCAGTCGGTCGTGCCGGTGGCCATATCCACGCCGACGCCGACACCGCCCAGGTGAAGATTGGCCTTGCCACCGGAGGCCTGGGTCGGCAGGCGCATCATCGCGACCACGGGCACACCGCGATACACCACCACCCGGATATCGGGCACGCCGCCGAACGTGAGATCGTCGAAACGCTCATCAAAGTGCACCCGCTGCTCGACCAGGGCGACATCGCGCTGGGCCCCCAGGCTGTACATCCCCGACAGGATGTTGCCCACGTGGTGGCCCATCTGCTCGTGCGTCATGAGGGTGCCATCGCAGACACGAAAGCCCGCGGCGAAGGCGGTTCGCACCACCACGATGCCGTTGCCGCCGGCCCCGCCGGCCGGTTTCACCACGAAGCCGTCGTCGGCATCGATGGAGGCATCGAGCGAGGCGACGTCGCGTTGCGAGCGCAGCACGGCCAACGGCCGGGGCACGGCGATGCCGGCGGCCTCGGCCAAGCGCTTGGTTCGCAACTTATCGTCGACCAGTGGATACAGCCGGCGCGGGTTGTGCTCGGCGATGTAGCGCGCATTGCGCTCGTTCATCCCGAGCACGCCGGCCTGGCGAAGCCGTCGAAAGGGATTCAACGTCATTGCGACGCGCCCCGCAGCAGATCGCGGAAGCGCCAGAGCTCGCTCAAGCGATAGCCGGTATAGCGCTCCAGTCCCAGCATCGCCGCCATCACCAACAACAGCGACTCGGGGAAGACGAACACCCAGTGCTGCACGAGGGCTTGGTTCATCACCACGTAGGCGATGGCCGCGACTGCGAGACTGCCGAGTCCTTGCGTGATGGCATCGCGGGCGCCGGCCTCGTCCCAGACCACCGACATGCGCTCGACCACCATGGCCAGGATCACCATGGGGAACAGCGCCACCGACAGGGCTTGGTCGAGACCGAGGCGATGACTGGCCAACGCGATCGTCAACATGATCAGCACGACCACCGTCAGCACCACCCCGAGGCGTGGCACCAACAACAGATGCAGGCGTTCGAGATAGAAACGAACCGCCAACGCCACCGCGACGATGGCGACGAAAAGCGCCACCCCCAGCAACAGCTGGGTCTCGCGGAAGGCCAGGGCCATCAGCACCGGCATGAACGTACCGAAGGTCGCCACGCCGACGACGTTGCGCATGAGCACCACGACGAGCGCGCCCACCGGCACGACCAGGATCAGGTGCAGCACCTGCTGCGTCTTGAGCGGTAGATCGAACAGGGTCAGCCCCAGCAGGACCGAGCCGGCCGGATCGTCGCGCTCGCGCGCGATCGCCAACAGCTCGCGATCGGCGCGCGAGACGGCGAACGATTGGCGCACCACCTCGCCGCCATCGGCTTCGACCGTGGGCGGGCGCCCTTGCAGCCACATGACGCGGTCGTCGGGCAGCCCGACATCGCCCGTTCGCGGGTCGATGGCGAACCAGCCGCCCGCATCGTAGACCTCGAGCCACGGGTCGAGGTTGCCCGCCCGCAGGCCGTCGCTGAGCGGCAGAGTCCAGCTCACGCGCGCCGGTATGCGCGCGCCGGCCAGGATGTGGACCAGATTTTGCGCGTGCGAGCGGGCATCGCTTGCCCGTCGACGCAGCATCTCCGCCCGGTCGCTGTCCTCGCGATAGCGCCGGATCAACAGACGCGCGAACGACTCGACGTCGGCCGAAGAGCCCCGCACCTCGCCGAGCAGGCGCTCGACGGCCGTGCCGAACGGCTCATCGTAGTCGGGCACCGGCGGCGGCGCCGGGCGCTCGTCGTCGGCCGCGCTCGCTTGGGTAGTCCCGGGAGCGAGCTGGAGCCGGTGATACAACGTCTCCGCCCCCAGCATACGCCGCGCGGTCCAAATCGCGCGGCGATTGGCGCCCTCGCCCTCGACGGCCGCATCGAACGACGACGAGATGAAATCCTCGGCGATGGCGTCGTAATCGCCGAAGCGGGCCGGCACGGGTTGATCGATGCGCACGGGCCCGCCCTGCTGCGAGCGCACCGCGATGCGCGACTCGACCGTCCAGACAGGGGCAGCCTCGCCCGGGCGCACGGGCAAATCGAGGACGGTCGCCTTGTAGACCAGTAAGCCCACCCCGGCAGCGGTGAGCACGAGCGCGAGGACGAGGGTTTGCCAATGCCGCACGGCCGAGGCCCCGGTCAGTCGCTATCGCTGGTCGGTGCATCGACGGCGCTATCGGGTTCGAGCTCGTCGGCGTCGGTGTGCTCACACGCCCGCGGCGCCAGGAAGCTGTAGGCCGGGTCGACCACCACCCGCTCTTCCAGCAAGCGCCGCCCGAGCAGCACCGGATACATCAGGCCCCGCCGGTCGCTCAGGGTGAACTCGCCGCGGTATTCGACGCCGCCGAGACACACATCCATCGCGACGACGTAGCGCTTGGAGCCGTCGCTGTCGCCGGCCGATTTGATGCGAACGGTGCGGTCGACGCGGCGCTCGAAGGTTAGATGCTCGACATCGAGCTCATCGGCCTCGATATCGAGGTGATCGGTCAAGGGGACCTCGAAGCGGACCCAGTCGTCGCCTTCGCGCTCGAACGCCTCGATGGCGGTAGCGTGCAACGAGGAGGTCTTGGCGCCCGTGTCGAGCTTGGCCTTGAGGCGCACAGCCGGACCGTCGGGGGCAATCACGGCCGCCTCGACCCAGCCCAGGATGCGGCGTGTCTTGTATTCGGGGTCGTCGGGTGCGGCGACCACGGTGGCCGCCAGAGCGAGCAACAGCAGTGGCCAGAGGCGCATGGGGATTCCCGTCGTCGGTCCATCGTGCGACCCGCGGGCACGTCCCCTCGATCCGAGTCATCCGCGAGCCGATAGAGCACCCGGGCGCGGCCCGTGGCGACGACCGGCAACTCCCCAGCGCCGGACTGGACGCGAATGGTGCCGATCCCGTACCGGCACAACAAGGGGCGGCCAGGGGCGCCGACCGCGCCCGGGCGAGGCGATCCCAAGCCCGCCCCAACACTTGGATCGGGGGCATGCGCAAAGCATCCACAACCAGCCGGAGACGGCGCGTCCGAGGGCATTTCGCCTCAAGCCCCGTCAGGCGGGCGCTTACGCTTCTGAAAGGGCCCGCTCGGCCCCATGTTGATGCGCATGCGACAGGTCACGGCGCACAGGTTGTCCACAGGTTATACACGGGTAACCCCACTATATTGGGGGTGCGACGAACTGCGCTCACAATGTATTGTACTTTCACGGCTTGACGGGCCACCCCGCCCGGTCGGACACTTGAGGCTCAGACGGCCGCTGCGCGGCCGTCGTCGGCCACCGGACCGCGCCGCCGCGCGGTCGTGTCAGGCACCGCACGAACCAACACCGCACCGGGGCGCGGTCACCCCTTGGGCCGCGCCCCGATTCCGTCCACTACAACGAAGGATGGCCGTGACCCATGGAATTCGATTTCCAAGCGATCGCTGACGACGCATTCCAAGAAAAATATGCCCAGAACGGCGAGGATCGCGCCCAGCAGCGCGCGCGCGTCGCGCGCGCCCTCGCCGCCGTCGAGCCGGACCAGCGCGAGACCTGGCACGAGCGCTTCGCCGAGGCGCTCGAGGCCGGCTTCGTGCCGGGCGGTCGCATCCAGGCGGGCGCGGGCACGGGCCTCTCGGTGACGCTGATCAACTGCTTCGTCCAGCCCGTCGCCGACAGCATGAACGGCATCGCCGAGGCGCTGCGCCAGGCCATGCTCACGCTCAAGCAGGGCGGCGG
>CAYUKN010000051.1:0-16613 GCA_964445325.1 uncultured Ectothiorhodospiraceae bacterium | reverse complement strand
GGATCGGACTTTTAGTCCGATCCGCCAGTGACTTGCGACCAGTCGCATGAGATTCGCCACCGCAATTAGCGGGTTAAATAAGGCATTTCCTAGTAATGGATGACCCGGTCGGTACGGCCGGGGCAAACGTGACCGCTTTGTGGCCGAATCTGACTGAGCCATGCGGGTTGCGTGGGAGAAGATGGAGGACAGCCCACGTTTTTTGAGGACACGTACGGCAGTGATACTCACGGAAGAGGGCATAGTGAGCCGCCCAGGCGTTGTCCTGATGAGCACCCGATCCCGCTGCGGCCGATCCGGATCTCGGGGACAGCCGTGAGCGACCCGATGAAGCGGCTAGGACAACGCTATGTGCCGTATTTCAAACGCGCGGCGCGACGAACCGGGGCCGTTTGGGAGCGGGTTCGCTTGTTCTGGGCAGGGGATGACGCGTATATGACGGCGGCGTTTGCTCCATGGAAGGCGAGGCTTTGCGCGGGGCTGGTGGGACCCGTAGACGCCCATCGGTGCTCGGGTTACGCGGCAACGCCCAAGGCGCGCCGTCGAGCCTGCTCACCCCGCATGACGACGACTCGTCGCTGGGTCTCGGCGAGCCAATAGAGAGCTATTCGGTCATGGATTCGAGGCGGTGCTGCTCGAACAAATCCGGGATGGCCCGAGCGGCAAGGACGCGCACGGCGACGATGGCTTGCAACAGGAGGTAGGGGTCGCGCTGCGGCGCCGCGCAAGGCGGGGGCTCTGGGCGCGCGCAAAGAAGGGCGAATGAGGTGGAATCGCGTCAGGTGTGTTGAGGTGACGGAGGCGCCGATCGCAAGGCCAACAAACGTTGTCGGTCCCCTGTTGTTCCGTGATCAGTACCAAAAGGCTGCGCCGGCGGCGGACGTAGTGTTGTCGGTGTCATCGCCGTCGATGCCACTAGCGGCGCTGTCTTCGGATATTGCCCCTACGCCCAACGTGTCGCTGTCGCCCGACAGGGCGAGGCTACTGCCGAACCGATCGCCGCCGTCGGTGTTCGAGGCCTTGACGTAGGCTTGCTGGGACCAGGACCCATCGGAGGGGCGCTCGTACACGTATGCTGCCCCGGCATTGAAACTCGAGCTGAAGTTGCTATTGTTGCCGTCGACCCCAATCCCGTCGCTGTCCTCCTCGGTAGCTCCGACGGCCAGTGTGTCGCCATCGCCGGAGAGCGCGAGGCTGGTGCCGAACTCGTCACCGCTGTCGGTGTTGGAGGCTTTTACATAGACCTGCTGTGACCAGGTCCCATTGTCGGCGCGTTCGAACACATACGCTGCACCGCTATTGTCGGCGTTATCGTTGGTGTCATCGCCGTTGATGCCGGTCGCGTCGCTTTCCTCGTCTGGCGCCCCGACAGCAAGCTTATCACCGTCACCGGTGAGCGCGACGCTGGTGCCAAACTCGTCTTGATCGCCCGTGTTGGACGCCTTGACGTAAGCCTGCTGGGACCACACGTCATTAATCGATCGCGCGAAAACATACGCTGCGCCGGCATTACCAGCGGTGTCTTTGGTCTCATCCCCGTTGACGCCAGTTGCGCCGCTAGCCTCGCCGATCGCCCCGACGACGAGTGTATTCCCGCTCGCCGAAAGCGCGACGCTTTTGCCAAAAAAGTCGCCGGTATCGGTGTTGGACGCTTTGACGTAGGCCTGCTGTGACCAGGCAGCGTCGTCGTCGCGCACGAACACATAGGTCGCGCCGGAAGCGCTTGCGTCGTTGTTCGATTCATCCCCATTGACGCCGGTTGATACGGAATCTTCTAGATCTGCGCCTACGGCCAGCGTATCGCCGTTGCCAGCGAGGGCGAGCGTTGCCCCGAAGTTATCGCCGGCGTCGGTGTTGGAGGCCTTGACGTAGGCCTGCTGCGACCAGGTTGCATCCGAGGCCCGCTGGAACACATAGACTGCGCCGGCTCCTGCTGCGTTGTTGTTCGTTTCATTGCCGTTGATGCCGGCCGCATCGCTGGCCTCATCACGGGCTCCGATGGCGAGCGTGTCGCCGTTGCCAGCGAGGGCGACACTCGCCCCGAAGTTATCGCCGGCGTCGGTGTTGGAGGCCTTGACGTATGCCTGTTGTGCCCAGGTGCCGTCCGCGCCGCGCGCGAACACGTAGACCGCACCGGCTTGGGATGCAGTGTCATCGGTGGCATCGCCGCCGATACCGGTGGCGATGCTGTCCTCTGTCGCTGCCCCGACGGCCACCGTATCGCCGTCACTGTCGATGGCGATGCTGTTGCCGAAGCCATCGCCATTGTCGGTGTTCGACGCCTTGAAATAGCCAATCAGCCCCTCGGTGGTGAGATCGTCCAAAAATAGGGTATCGGAGCGATCCACCTCGCTGCCGTCGTCGGCCAGCGCCACTACCTGGTAGCGCGCGTTGAGGAAGTCGGTGGCGTGGAGGGGGATCGTGACATCGACCGCGCTCGCGCTGTCGGCCAGCTCGTCGTCTTCGTTGACGGTGCCGTCGCCGTTCACATCGACCCCGCTGAAGCCTGACGCGCCATCGGGATTGACCTCGAGCCGGTAGGCGGCGACGGGATCGCCTTCGCTGCGCCAGGTGAACGCCAGCTCTTTCGGCTGGTCCCCCACCGCGACCGAGGCGTTGGTGAAATCGTGGCCGCCATCGCCACTCGAGCCGCCACCGCAGGCGGATAGCGCGAGTGCCAGGATCATCGGCGCGGTTGGCCGGGCCGGATTGTTCATGTTCCCTCCAGCATCGTCATTGAATATTCGAAGGCTACCAAAGGCGTTCGAGGTGGTTCCGTGAACGCGTTCGAAAAATGCCTGATGTCGTCAGGGCGCCTGGCAAGCGCTAATGCGCTTGCCCTTCCCGGCGGCGCTCGGCGTGTCGACGGGCGCTCGTCGACACCTTGGTTACAGCAGGTGCCCGCGTAGGCGTCGAGCGCCACAAGCGAAAAAACGGGGCTCGTTTGAGCTGGGGGATTGGACCTTAACCGCGCGGCGCCGGCGCAGTAAAACGCTAATACGCCGCGCGGGAGTCGCTCGATCAATCGGGCGAGGGGAGAGCAAGATCTATAATCGGAGCATCGGCGTAGCCTCGCTCTGGAATGACCTCCAGGGTCAGGCGTTTCTCGGCGACGACGCATTCGTCGAGGGCAGCCTGCGCTACGCACGGGCGAAAAGGTCAGGTCTATCGCCGCAGCATGGCAAAGGGGGGGACCGTAGGACCGGTCGTGGGTGTAGGGTTAGAGTAAGACTGGAAGTTGTGGCGCGCTGGTGGTCGGCGTGGTGTCTTACCGGGGAGGGGGAGGTGGTCAGGATGGTGTCGCAAGAAAGGTGGAGGCGCTATCGGCGCGAGTCCATTTTGTTCGCTGCTGCGTGGCTGGTGCTGGGTGTTGGCACGCTGCTGGTGGGCAACCTGGAGACGAGTGCCGAGGCCGGTGCGAGCGCATGGGCCATGGCCACGGGCCCCGTGCCATTGGTGGCATTCGCCGTCGGGGTCGTGGCAACGGTCTATATGTGCCGGGGCTCGTTGAGTGGTTCACTGGGCAGCCGGCTTGCACTTGGTGCTTGTCTGCTCGGTGTGCTGATCCCGTTGTATTTTTACGTGGTCACGTACGCGGTTGTGGGCGCCCGGGAGGCGACGGCGGGGGTTCTCGTGACCAGCGCGACGTTTGCGTGGGCCGGCGTTGCCAATTTCGGGATGGTGATGTTCATGGATGGGCGGGGCAGGCGGAGCTAGCGGCAGTTGGTGATGCGCCGGGGACTAGAAACGCCCGCGGTGGCGTTCGACACGGGGCAACTGCATCCTTGCCGCGACGGTCCGTCAAAGCGGTCATTGCGGCGCGTCGGCCGGCTTGCGGAACTTCAGGGTCATGCGGTCGGACTCGCCGATCGCTAGATACTTTTGCCGATCCTTGTCGCCGAGGCGCAGGGTTGGCGGCAGCGTCCATACCCCCTCGGGGTGATCGTGGTCATCGGCCGGATTGGCGTTGACCGCGGACGAGCCCACGAATTCGAGGCCTGCACGGTCGGCGAGTTTTTTGACCCGCGCCACCGTCACGTAGCCGCTGCGTTTCATTACCCGCAGCTCGGTGCCGGGATCCGCGCGGTGCTCCACCACGCCCAGGATGCCGCCCGGTTTCAGCATCGTCTCGAAGCCGTCGAACATCGCCTGGTCGAAGCCGCCCTCGGTCCAGTTGTGGACGTTGCGGAAAGTCAGCACGGCATCCGCGCTGCCGGGCGGCGCGGGGGTGAAGTGGTCGGGCGGGCCGATCGGGGCGAGCTTGGCCTCGTCGTAGATCTCGGGGTGGGCCGCGACCCGTTCCTCGAACGCGCGCTGGTAGCGCTCGCGCCAGTCGGGCACGTCCGGCCCCTCGATGACGAAGCCGGCCGCGTAGAACGTCCCGGAGCCGCGCAGGTAGGGGGCGAGGATGCCTGTGTACCAACCGCCGCTGCCCGGCCAGATCTCGACGACGGTCATATCCGGCTCGATACCGAACCACGAAAGCGTCTCAATGGGATGGCGGTACTCGTTGCGCGCGCGCTGCTCGGCGGGTCGATGCTCGGCGACCGAGTGCTTCGCCAGGGCTTCATGGTCCACCTGGGCACGGGCCGTGCCAATCAACAGCAGCGCGGCGAGCAGGTAAAGGACGTGACGCATGCGGCTCTCCGGGCGACGACGATTTCAACGATCATAGGGCATCGACGAGGCCCGCGCATCCGCTGCGGCCTGTCTAAGGGACTCGTCGCTGTCATCCGGGTGGTCATGGGAACGGGCGGGCAAACCGCCCGCCGGCGTTCTGGCGACAGTAACCATAACTGGCGCACGCATACCGGTCGACTTGAGGCGTCGGGCATTTTCGGGCGGCGACTCCTTCGTGCAGTGCCGACTGCCTCACGCGAGACAGACCGATGAAATCCGTATCCCGAAGGGGCAGCGCCGCCCGCCGCTGGCTTCGCTGGAGGCGATCGCTGGCGAGTACGACGATCGCGACCGCACACGCGAGCGGCGGCTACGGCTACAAGCAGATCGGCGATGAGTTCGCACTCCGTTCGCGCATGGTCGGGGCCATCATCCGCTCTGCGAAGTCACGGGGTGTGTGATGCTACGATGATAGACCGGTCCCCGCGGCCTCAAGGCCCACACGGATCAATTGCGAGTAGCGAGGGCACTGCCCAAATCACCGCAGTGAGTGTTCAGGCGTAGCGCTTCGCCGCATTGTGTCATTGCCGTGTGTGATGCCGAGTTGGCAAAACGGTGTTCCCGTTTGCCCCTGTTCCTCTATCGGCCTTGTCGTGTTGGGCGCACGATGCGTATGCGATTGGAGATCCCATGGACGCCCTTGACCTGACCCGCTACATAAATCGCGATTGTCTGCTGGATCCGGCTCTTGACGATACCGGTCAGATAAACGACTCCGTCCAGTACGTCGATGACGATTGGAGCATTCTTCAGGGCCGGATCCGCCGAAAACGCATCCTGCACCTTGAATAATAGAAAGCGGTTGGGTAGCGGTGAATACCGGGTTGGCTTTTGGGGTGCACTGGCAGCTTTCGCCGGCGGGGCGTTGCCCGGGGCAAGCAGATGTGCGCTGGATGGAGAAATGGTATCCATGATCGTCCTCTGCGGTGTTGGGCCGATACTGGGCCTCATTCAACGGTCGGTCACCCGAACATCCCTCGCCACTATGGAGGAAACGGCGCCGCGTTTATGTCCGGTGGCACGCATAGCTTCTGGACCGACCGGTCGACAGGGCGCGGGCGGGGTGTGGAGGGTCAGGGGCAGAGAGCCCTATGCGCCGCCCGCCGCTGCCTTCGCTGGAGGCGATCGCTGGTGAGTACGACGATCGCGACCGCACACGCGAGCGGCGGCTACGGCTACAAGCAGATCGGTGATTACTTTGGTGTGCATTTCAGCACGGCCGAACGCATCGTCCGCGCGGCCAAAGCACGTGGCGCGTTATGCTACGACGATAGACCGGATCGCCGGAGCTCCGAGGCCCCGGGGTGCACACCCTGGAGCGCCGGCACGCCGTCTCGCGGGGCCCGGGCACCGGGCGAGGTGTCATCGATCGCGTGGCGCGGGGCAGTGCCACCACGAAAAAGGGCCGCCCGCGGGCGACCCTTGTTGGTGCGAGGTGGCCGCGGCTGCTTAGGCAGTGGGGTTCTCGCGTGTAGCAGCGAACTGCGTGGCGACTTCGTCGGTCGGTTCCTGGGTGGCCAGACTGGCCGCGACGATCGCGATCGAGGCGAAGATGAAGCCGGGTAGCAGCTCGTAGACGTCGAAGAGACCGCCGGAGAGCTGTTTCCACGCGATTACGGTGATGGCGCCGACGATCATGCCCGCCAGCGCGCCGTTGCGGTTCATGCGCGACCAGTACAGCGCAAACAGGATCAGCGGGCCGAAGGCCGCGCCGAAGCCGGCCCAGGCGTAGGACACCAGATCCAGCACGCCGGCCTCTGGATCCATTGCCAGCACCACCGCGATCAGTGAGACCACGATGACGGAGCCGCGGCTAACCCACACCAGCTCGCTCCCCGAGGCATCGGGGCGGACCATGCCTTTGTAGAAGTCGTTGGTGACGGCACTGGCCGATACCAGCAACTGCGAGTCGATCGTGCTCATGATGGCGGCGAGGATGGCCGCCATGAGCACGCCCGCAATCCACGGATTGAAGATAGCGCCGATAAGCTCGATCAGGATGGTTTCGTGCTTGTCGACCGGATTGTCGGCGAAGTAGGCCACGCCCATGTAGCCCGTGGCGATGGCGCCGATCAGCGCCAGGATCATCCAGCTCATGCCGATTAGAGTTGCCCGCGGAACGTCCTTCTCCGAGCGGATGGCCATGAAGCGCGCCAGGATGTGGGGCTGGCCGAAGTAGCCCAGTCCCCAGGCCAGCAGCGAGAGCATGCCGAGCGTGGTCATGCCCGCCAGAATGGCGCTGTGGCCCGGATCGGTGGCGGCGATCTCGCTGTTGGCCTCGCCCCAGCCACCGACGAGCACCACCACGAACATCGGCACGACCAGCAGCGTCAGAAACATCAGGATGCCCTGGATGAAGTCGGTCCAGCTCACTGCCAGGAAACCGCCGAGGAAGGTATAGGAGATGATCACAATGGCACCGACGATCAAGGCGGTGGTGTAGTCCATGCCGAAGGTGCTCTCGAACAGCAGGGCGCCCCCGACCAGGCCCGCCGAGATGTAGAGCGTGAAGAAAATCAGGATCACCGTGGCCGAAATCGTGCGCAGCACGTGCGAGCGGTCGCCGAAACGGTGCTCGAGATAGTCGGGTACGGTCAGCGAGTCACTGGCCATCGCCGTCGCTCGCCGCAGGGGCGCGGCGACGTAGCGCCAATTGAGGAAGGCGCCGGCGACCAGGCCCACGCCGATCCAGAGCTCGCTCAGGCCCGATAGATAGATCGCACCGGGCAGGCCCAGAAGCAGCCAGCCGCTCATGTCGGACGCGCCCGCGCTGAGCGCGGCCACGCCCGGGCCGAGGCTGCGACCGCCGAGGACGTAGTCGGAAAGATTGCTCGTCATGCGATAGGCGACGAAGCCGAGCGCGAGCATGACGAGGAGGTAGACCGCGAAGGTCACGAGCGTGGGAAGCGGGAGATCCATGGTGTGTACCACCTTGCGTCAGGGGGCCGCACGCTGCGGTGCGTCAGTGGGCAGCACGAGCCGCGGTTCGGCCCGACCGGGCGAGCCCGCGGACCCTGATCATTCGGGGCAAGCGGCGCTTTTCGGGGTGTGCAGCCCGAGTCCGTGTAGGCATCTCGGAATCTACGCTGTCCGGTGAGGCAACACAATCAAAAATGTGTGCACCGCCTGGGCCCGCCTTGGCTGCGCCGGGCGATGTAGACGGCGCTGCGCACGGTCACGCGGAAGTCGTCGCTGTCCGCGGTGACGCCGATCGCTGCCCGCATCGCCTCGCTTTGCTCGCGCAGAATGGCCCGGATGCGTTCGGTATCTTCGGTCGTCGTGGCCGCGATCTCGCACCAGGGCTCGACCGAGACACCGCCTTCGCGCTCACTCAGGCCGGTGTGGAAGGCTTCGACCCGCAGGCCCGCTTGCGCGAGCCGCGCCGGAGTTCTGGAGTTCTGGCCGGAGTTCTGGGGACACTAACCATAACTGCCGCACGCATACCGCTCGACTTGAGGCATCAGGCATTTTCGGGCGGCGACTCCTTCGTGCAGTGCCGACTGCCTCACGCGAGACAGACCGATGGAATCCGTATCCCGAAGGGGCAGCGCTGCCCGCCGCTGCCTTCGCTGGAGGCGATCGCCGGCGAGTACGACGATCGCGACCGCACACGCGAGCGGCGTTTACAGCTACAAGCAGATCGGTGATTACTTTGGCGTGCATTCCACCACGGTCGGACGCATCGTCCGCGCGGCCAAAGCACGTGGCGCGTGATGCTACGACGATAGAGCTGACCCGGGAGCCTTTTCGGGGCGATTGGCGTCGGTGACCGGCGAGTGCTTGCATGCGTCGGGGCGCTTTGGCGGCCGCGCGAAGCGGTGGGCGGGCGAGCGGATCGGGCGCGATTCGATATCCGCGGGCCAAGCGGGACGCGCCTGCATTGTGCGACCAATGGGGCATTCCCTGCCGACGCGCTGTCCGTAGTATCCTGTCGTCGGATCGAGTCGAGGCAGCGTTGGCCGCGGGATCGCTGCGGTTGGTCGACCCGTTGCCGCTGTCCGGGATCTGCCCCAGCGGTTTCCCGGCCCGCGCACGGGGTTCCGCGGCCGTTACACGAAGGGGGCGGGATGCACGCACCGCTGAAGGACCAGACCTACGTCGTCGGCCGAGAACGGCGCCGACGAGCGAAACCGACCGCCCGTGAGCGCCGTTCCCGCAGAAGCGTGCGCTCGCAACGATACCTGGGCATCCCGGATCCCAGTGTGAGCCGGCGCCACGCCGAGATCGTCGTCCTCAACGGCACCATCCATATCCGGGATCTCGGCTCGAGGAACGGGACGTTCGTCATCGATAGCGACACCCGCCGCAAGGTGCCCTTGCAGGAGGGCTACGTCGGCCCCGACCAGCTCGTTGCGTTCGGCGATTGCGTTTGTGCCATCGGCAAGCTCCTGCGGCGGCGCCAGGATGGGGCGGACGTGTCCCCGGCCATCCGGGCGGGCCGCAAGAATCCGTACCGCGGCGATGGCGGCGAGTCGTGACGGGCGTGGGCGAGGCGTGCGCCGTTTGCGGCGTCGCCGGTGTTGAGGCCGGCATGGGCCGGGGCGATGGTCGTTCCAACGAACGCGTGCGTTAGTTCGTCTCCCCGGCCGCGCGCTCGAAGCGCGACTTGTCGAGCGCCGCCGCGTAGGCCTCGCGCCCGCTGATGAGACCGGCGTCGAGCAGGCGCTGGATCGAGCCATCCATCGCAACCATCCCCTGCAGGGCACCGCCGCGGATGACGTTGTCGAGCTGATCCGTCTTGCCCTCGCGCAGCAGGTTGCCCACGGCGTGGTTGTTGACCAGGACCTCGGCGGCGAGAACGCGGCCCATGCCGTCGGCGCGACGCAGCAGCTGTTGCGAGACGATGCCCTGGAGCGACGTCGATACCATGTTGCGCACCTGCGCCTGGCGTGCCGCGGGGAACGTGTTCACCAGCCGGTCGATCGTCGAGATGGCGCCGGCGGTGTGCAGGGTGGCGAACACGAGAATGCCCATCTCCGCGGCCGTCACCGCCAGGCTGATCGTCTCGAGATCCCGCAACTCTCCGACCATGACGACGTCGGGGTCCTCGCGCAAAGCGGAGCGCAAAGCGTCGGCGAAATCCGAGGTGTGTTCGCCCACTTCGCGTTGACTGACCAGGCAGCGCTTGCGCGTATGCACGAACTCGATCGGATCCTCGATCGTGATGATGTGGCCGCGCCGGCGGCGGTTGATCGCATCGATCATCGCCGCGAGCGTGGTCGACTTGCCCGAGCCTGTCTTGCCCGTGACGAGCACGAGACCGTGCGTCTGCAGCGCGAACTGCTCGAGGACCTCGGGCAAGCCGAGGCTCTCAAGAGACTGTACCTCCTCCGGGATCGATCGGAAAATGGCCCCGATGCCGCTGAATTGGCGCATGACGTTGACACGGAAGCGCCCGACATCGCGCAGCGAGTAGGCGAAATCGGCGCCGTCCTCCGCATCGAATCGCGCACGAGCAGCCTCGGGCATGATCGTCGTAACCGCTTCGCCGAGCGCTTCGGGATCGAGGCGCTCGTCGCTCAGCGGCGCGAGATCGCCCGAGACCCGGATCCGCGGTGGCCCATCGGCCATCACGTGGAGATCCGACGCCCCGCGGTTTGTCGCAGACTGTAGCAGTCGTGTTAGATCGACCATGTCAGGCGCCTCCGATGGCGCTTGTGCCGTCGGTCACCGTCAGCTACCCGCCAAGTCACTGCGCGGAAGCAAGCTCGAATCGACGACGAAGCGCTGGAAGTGTTTTCGGTCATTGGCGTGGAGATAGGCGTCGTCGGGGTCGACCTCCTTGTTCTGCACGGCGGTCCACAGCGCCTGGTCCATCAACTGCATGCCCAGGTGGGCGCCGCTGCGGATCTGGTTGGGGATCTGGAATACCTTGTCTTGGTTGATCAGGTTGGCGATGGCGTGATTGACGACCATGGTCTCGACGATCGCGCGGCGCTGGTTGCCCTCCGCGGTGCGGACCAGTTGTTGACTGACGACACCGCGCAAATGCTGCGACAGGAAAAGCTTGACCTGCTCGTGCTGTTCCGGGGGCATGGCATCGATGATGCGATCGATCGTCTTGACCGCCGAGGTGGTGTGCAGCGTGGCGAGCACGAGGTGGCCGGTCTCGGCGGCCGTCATCGCCAGTGAGATCGTCTCGGCATCGCGCAGCTCGCCGACGAGGATCACGTCGGGATCCTGGCGCAGCGCGGCCCGCAGCCCGTGCGCGAAGTCCGGCACGTGCGTGCCGATCTCGCGCTGAATGACTTGGCACTCGCGGCTGCGATGGACGAACTCGATTGGATCCTCGAGCGTGATGATGTTGCGGGCGTCGCGCTGATTGATCAGATCGAGGATCGCCGCGAGCGTGGTCGATTTGCCGGTGCCGGTTGAGCCCGTCACCAGCGCGAGGCCCTGGCGGTACCAGCTCATCTGCTCGACCAGCGGCGGCAGCCCGAGCTCGTCCCAGGCGGGGATGTCTTCGGGGATGTGGCGAATGGTGGCGCCGACGCCGGTCAGCTTGTGGAAGACGTTGACGCGGAAACGCCCGATTTCGGGTGCGCTGTACGCGAAATCGAGGTCCTCACCCGCCTGGAGGCGTTCGCGTTGACTCGGGGTCAGCAGCTCGTCGATGTAGCCGGCGAGCTCGGTATCGCCCAGGTCGCGGAACTTGATCGGCATGAGCTCGCTGTTCATGCGGAGCATGGGCGGTACACCCACGGCCAGATGCACGTCGGAGCAGCCCTGCTCTTTGCCGAGCTTCAGGAAGGCATCGATCTTGGGCATTGTCGCTCTCCCTGGCCGCCTCCGTCGTGGCCTTCATCGCCCGGCGACGCGGGCGCAGCTCAGTGTCGCAGGCCGCGCTCGAGGTCGCGGCGCAACTCGCTCATCGAGGTATAACGATCATCCGGTTTGACGGCCATTGCACGCTCCACGACCTCCACCAGGCCCGACGGTAATGCCGGGTTGAGGTCCGCCAACGCGGGCGGGCGACCCTCCAGGTGGTGACTGAGCACGCTGCGCCAGTCCGAGTCGCGGTACGGCAATTGGCCGCCGAGCATGCGGTACATGACCACGCCGAGCGAGTAGATGTCGGTACGCTCGTCGATCGTCCGGTGGCAAATCTGCTCCGGTGACGTGAATGCCGGCGTGCCGACGAAGTCGCCGGAGCGCGTGAGCTCTGCGCCCTGCGCGTCCGCGTCCTGGAATGCGGCGGCGGCGATGCCGAAGTCTACGATCTTCACTTGATCGCGATGGTTGAGCAGGATGTTCGCCGGTTTCAGGTCGCGATGGATGACGCCCGCGTCGTGTGCAGCGCCCATCCCGAAGGTGATCTCGCGCAGCAGACGCAGGGCGCGGTCGGTGCGCATGGCCCGATCCTGGAGCAGCTCGCGGGTGAGCGGGAAACCCTCGAAGTACTCCATGGAGATGGCGTGGAGGCCGCCGATGCGCAGGAAATCGTACAGGCGGATCACGTTGGGATGGGTGACGCGCCGGGCGTAGCGCAGCTCCTTGAGGAATCGCTGGGCCACCCGTGGCTGCTCGGCGACGCTCTCGTTGAGGAACTTGACGATGATCTCTTCGCCGACCGCGGTATCCTCGAAGCGCGTCACGATCCCGAACGCGCCCTGGCCGACGCGCTCGATGAAGCGGTAGCGCCGGTCGATCACGGTGCCCGGTGTCAGCCCCGCCAAGTCGAGCCGCGTGCCGCTGTCGAGCGTCTGCGGTGCCTGCCCGGGTCGGGCGATGATCGTGTGGCTGCTGTCGCCGACAGCGTCCGGCGGGCGACTGTCGGTGTCCTCGGAGAGGAAACGCTGCCTCAGGCTCCGGGTGATGGCGCGGGCCTGGTCGCGGAAGTTGCGGTCGGCGCTGTCCATCGCAGCCTCGATCCGGTCGACGACCTGCACTGCCCACTCGGCGCTGGTGAGCGCATCCAGCGCCCGCAGCGCCTCGAGCCGCGCCTGCGCGTCCTCTCGGTCGAGGCAGTCGAGCACCGCTGGGATGACGCTCGCATCCCCGAGCGTGGCAAGCGCCCGCAACACCGTTGCACGCGCCTGATCGTCGCTGTCGAGCAGGCGCAGTAGATTGGGGACCGCGCTCTTCGCACCCAGCGCCGTCAGGGCATCGATCGCGCGCTCCTTGACCCACCAGTCCTCGTCCTCGAGCGCGGCAATCAGGTGATCGTAGGCACGCGGATCCCGCGAGGAGTTGATGACCTCGATCGCCGTGCGGCGAACGAACTCGTCGTCGTTGCGAATGAGCTCGAGCATGGCGTCGACGACGCGCGGCCCGCCGATACGGGCCAGCGCATCCGCCGCGCGCTCGCGGACCCACCAGTCGCTGTCGCGAAGGATGAACAGGAGATCCGAGACCAGGCTGGCGTCGGCGATCTCGTTGAGTACCTCGACGCCCGCACGGCGGATGTATTCCGACTCGTCGCGCAGGATGGGCAACAGGTACTCGATCGTGTTCGGCTCGTTCATGGCGATCACGGCATCGATCGCGCGCGCCTGGACACCGAGATCGGGATCGCGCAGCAACGCCACCATCGTGGCGAGGTCGGGCCGGTGATTCGATTCGGCCAGTCCATCCAGGGCGGCCATGCGCACGCTGCACTGCTCGTCGGCGAGGCGCTCCTCGAGCGCTGTGCCCGTCCGGGGTTGCGGAAATCGCGCCAGCAGCTGGATCACGTGCGCGCGCAGGTTGGGATCGGCGGCTCTCGTGCGCTTGAGCAGCGCCGGAACCAGCGACTCGTCGGCGATCGACTCGATGA
This sequence comes from uncultured Ectothiorhodospiraceae bacterium, assembly GCA_964445325.1. Classification (GTDB taxonomy): domain Bacteria; phylum Pseudomonadota; class Gammaproteobacteria; order XJ16; family Halofilaceae; genus Halofilum. The sequence continues at coordinate 3,178 of CAYUKN010000051.1, read as the reverse complement.
CCCTGAACAGCGCGCTCTGATCGGTCGCGTCGAGCCGCGTGGCATAGCGCAACAACAGCTCTGCATCGAGGCGATCCCCGTGCGCTGAGAGAATCTCGATGAGCTGCGGCTTGGGCACGTCCGCTTGCTCGAACAGGGTCACCAGCCGGTTTGGGTCGTAGCGGCGGTTCCTGGCGAGCACCTTGACCAGCACCTGGAGTGTGTTGCCGCTCGCGCTGCGCAGCGGCGCGAAGAACGATTCGAGGCTGTCGTCGTCGAGCAGCTTGTACAGCACGATCGCGATGTCGCGCCGTTCCGCCGATTCGGCGCGGGCAAGCCGGCTGAGGAGGTCCTGAACGGCCTCGTCGGGGTCGCGGCGGAGCCGCCGGACGAGGTCGTTCGCCGTCGACGTGTTGACATTGTCCTGCGCCAGCAGGCGCTGGACTAGGCGATCGGTGCGGTATTGGCTCAGGACACCCATTGAGCTCGTTCCTTGACAGGCAGCGATCAGGTCTCCCCGGAAGCCTCCGTCGCCCGAACGATGTACGCCTTGTTGATGAGGCACACCTCGCCGTCGTCGAGATGGAGCCGCAAGAAAGCCTGATCGGGCTCATTGAGGTAGTCGAACAGGCGCTGGTACTCCGGCAACAGGAACTCGCGGACGGTACCCGACAGGGACGAGCCGTCCATCATCTGAAACTGGCACGGCAGCACGGTGATGTCGGGCCCCTCGGGCTGATCGTCGAAGCGCTCGTGGTGGACCCGCACGATCGCCCGTTTGCCGTAGAAACGGACCTCGTCGGTATCGGGCAGATGGACAACCACGAAGGTGAGGTGTCGGTTGAGCACCTCGATGGGTTGCTCGGCACGGTTGCCCATGTCGTTCAGTTCCTGGACGTAGAGCTGGCCGCGCACCGGGCCGTCCGGGTGCACCCACAGTGTGACCGGTTGCGCGCGCTTGCTGATCTTGTACGCGTCGTCGCTCATGAGTCCCTATCCCTGCGAGTCGTAAGACCCTTCTCCAGGTGGCGGGCGCCGTCCATCAGGGCGGTGACTGGCCCGGCTGCAGTCGCAGCGGGGGTCTCGGTCGCCTCGCTGCGCACCGCTCACCCCCCGAGGCGGGTCGCCCTTGCTGCGATTGTAGAACCATATGTCGCAGTTCGTCGCCCCGTCCCGGTCGGCATCCCCGTCTGACCAGCGGCGCGCGGGTGGTCCATCCGGTTGCCGGGGCGTGCTGTGGGCACCATCCAGCCGACGCCCTGGGGTGGTCGCGAGTCGCCTGGCCGACCAGCGAAGCGACGAGGTCGGGCGGCGGGTACCGGACGCGGTGGCCATGCTCGGGCGCAAGGCGCCGTGCTACGTCGACGAACGGCGCTATGGGCGCGGCCGGCGCCATGGCGTGGCTCTCGTGCGGCGGGGCGCCGGCAACGCCAAGGAGTCGGCACGCGCTGGCCGGAGACCCGACGGGCGGTCACGTCATCCCGGCGCAGGCCTCGTCGAGGCCGGGCCCGGGTGGGTGGCGCAGATGCTGAAGCCGAGGCGCCGCGGAGCGGCCGCGCCCGACCGGCGGCTGCTGATGGTGAACGGTTCCGCGGGTCTGCGGCGACAGCCGCAGCGGCGGCCCGCGCCGACGGGGGCCGCCGGGGCTGTAGGGCCGCCATGGAGCACGGCTCGCCCGGCCGCCGTGCACGGCCCGGCGGTGCCGGGCGGGGCTTATTCGGGGTCGAGGGTCTTGTCGCCGGCGGGGTAGGGGTTGTCCTGGGGGGCCGGCGTGCCGTCGGGCTCGTCGTCGATGGCCAGGCCGCCCGCGGGCCGCGGCTCGGGGGCGACGCCGCCGAAGCCGGCCTCGCGTGAGGCGTTGGGTGACATGCCGCGATCACCGCGCGGGTCGGTGAATGCCGGCCGGGCGGGGTGCCACTTGCGCGGCGGGCGCGCCGGCACGGTGGCCACTGCCTTCACAAAGCGCAGCCCGTCAGCGCCCAGCATGGCCTCGCGCGAGCCACCGGATGGCGTGTCGGTCTGTGTGGCCTCTGGGGCGGCCCCTTGCGACTCGTGATCGGTCATCGATCGCATCCCCGTTTTGGTTATGGGGCGCGCAGTATAGCGTATCGCCGGTGTGGGAAAAGGCCGGCCGGGGACGAGCTCCCGCGCGGGGATGGCGAACGGGCCCGGCCGCGGTCGGCTGCGGGGGCGTGTTGCCGGCCGGGCGCGTTGCCGCGGTGGCTCGTGGCCGGGCCGGCACCGGGCATTCGCGACATGGGGCGCGGGAGGCGGAAGAATCGCTTACGGGCGGGTGCGTTCCGCTTCGGCGACCACCGACGCCGCGGCGGCCGCGGTGAGCGGGGGCGTGACCGCGTCTGCGGCGATGCCTTGGTCGGATGTGCGTGGGAACAATGGCGACGCCGCTGCGAGCACCAGTGCGAGCGTGGCGAACGTCACGAATGCCTCGGCGTAGCTCGTCCGGTCGATGGTCCAACCCACCAACGGCGAGCCCACCGCTTGACCGACCGTGATCGCGAGGAAGGCCACCGCGGGCCCCGTGGAAGGACGCTCGCGCAAGAGCCGGATGCCGCTGACCAAATACAGCCCGCTCAGGGTCATGAAGGCCCAGCCGAACACCGCGGCCGAGACCAGTGCGATCCACAGCTCGCCGGGGCGGGCCGCCACCAGCGCGGTCGCCGCGCCCACACCGACCGCCGCCAGCGCGGCGAACGAGACATAGGCGGCGCGCCAGGCATCGCTGACCAGGAGCACGGCCGGGACGCAGAGGATGAGGCCGACACTGGTGCCGGCGTTCATGACCGCATTGACTCGTCCCTGGAGGCACGGCCGCACGGCGACCTGCACCCCGGCCGACAGGGCCGGCATCATCAGCTCGGTGGAGATGCCACACGCGAAGACGCCGATGCCAAGACTGATCGCATCATGTGCCTGGCTGATCAGCGTGAGCCCCGCGAGCGCCAGCAGCCCGGACACGGTGGCGGCGTAGCGCGCACCCAGCCTGTCGGCGGCGATCGGCGCGATCACGCTGGCCAGGCAGAAGCTGATGAAGGCCAGCGAGCCCACGACCCCCACGAGCTCGGCGGACAGGCCGAGCTCCGCACGGATGGACGGTACGAACAACCCGAACGCGTACCGGGCCAGCCCGAAGGTGATCGCGATGAGGCCCGCCCCGAGGGTGGCGAAGCCGGTGGCGCCC
>CAYUKN010000050.1:0-16785 GCA_964445325.1 uncultured Ectothiorhodospiraceae bacterium | reverse complement strand
CGCGGACGGGGGCTTTGTGGACGAACGCACTGGGTTCGAGCGATCGGCGGGAGAGCCGATCGCGGCGCCCCCGAGCATGGCCCGGGGTGACGGCCGCCTCGTTGAGTCCGCGTATGCGCGTATGATCGGATTGGGCGCCGTCCCTTGGCCAGGAGAGCCCCATTGACCGAGAAGCAATCCGGTACGATCCGCGTGGTTCATCTGGATCCAGACGGCTTCGGTGACGTCGATGCCGAGCGCGCCGTGTTCGAGGCGGCATTCGACGACGTGGCGGTCGAGGCGGTCGAGCCGGCCGCGCGCGAGCGGATCACCGATATCGGCCCGGCGCACGTGCTGCTGACGCATTACACCGAGATCGACGACGCGGCCATGGCAGCGATCGGGCCCGAGGTCATCGTGCGCTACGCGACGGGCGTCGACGGGGTCGACCTCGAGGCGGCGACGCGCCGCGGGATCCGCGTGACGCGCATACCCGAGTATTGCGACGCCGAGGTCGGCGAGCACGTGATCGCGATGGCGCTTGCGTTGTGGCGGCGCCTACCGCAGTACAACGCCGATGCCGCCCGCGGCGGGTGGGACTTTCGCCACGCCGCGCCCGGCGGCTCGATCGCCGACGCGGTGTTCGGGTTCCTGGGCTTTGGGCGCAAGGCGCGCGCGGCGGCCGCGCTGGCCGGCGCCCTGGGCGACAGTGTGCTCGCGCACGACCCCCACATGGACGACGAGACCATCCGAGCCGCCGGCGCCGAGCCCGTTGGCTTCGACGACCTCTTCGCGCGCGCCGACGTGGTGTCGTTGCATAGCCCGCTGACCCCAGAGACCGAGGGCGTCGTCGACGAACGGGCGCTGTCATTGATGCGGCCCGGGGGCGTCCTGATCAATACGGCCCGGGGACGCATCATCGACGAGGAGGCCCTCGTCGCTGCGCTCGACGCGGGGCAGTTGGGCGGCGCCGGTCTCGATGTCCTGTCGCAGGAGCCGCCGCCAGGCGATCACCCCCTGCTCGGGCGCGACGACGTCATCGTCACACCGCACGCCGCCTGGTATTCGCGCGAGGCCGAGCGCCGTTGCCGCGAGCTGGGCACCCATTACGCCATCGAGGCCCTGCAGCGACGGGTATCGGACGGTTTGGTCAATCCCGAGGCGTTGGATAAAGACGCCTAACCGATTGGGTTTGGGTCATATCCCGTGGGTCGAACGAGTCGTCCGACTCGGTAGTGACTTGCGAACGTTCCACGCAGACCCGCCCCAACATGAGCCGGGTGGGTCGCACATGTCCGAGAGCGCATCTCGATGCGTGCTGAGCTCGTCAGGACGTGCTGCCCCGGACGGCAATTGCCGCGCGGCACGATCCGCCAAGCGCTGGCATGGCCGTTGCGCCTCGCGGCGAGACGCTTGCGTCGCCGTTGGCGACGCCGTGATGCCCGCGGATGCCGATGATTCTCGACACCGCGTCAGCCCGTCTCTTCCCGGAGGCCTCGCCCACGCTCGGTGCGTGGCGCATGCCCGTAGTGCCGCTGGTAGGCGTGGGTGAAGGCGGCGGCCGAGGCGAAGCCGCAGGCGAGGCCGACCTCGTGCACGGGCAGGCGGCCATGGCGCAACAGGTATTGGGCGTGCTCGAGTCGCAGGTTGAGATAGTAGCGCTGCGGCGGCATACCTACGTGCTCGGTGAACAGGCGCTGCAGTCGCCGCTTGCCGATGCCGCAGCGGCTCGCGAGCTGGTCCAGGGTCAGCGGTGATGCCAAGTGGTCGCGCATGGTGGCGACGACATGTGCCAGCGTGGGCTCGCGGATGCCCAAGCGCCGGTCGGCCGCCATGCGTTGGCCCGCACCCGCCTCCCGGATCTCGCTATGGAGGAACTGCTCGGCCACCGAGGTCGCCACGGCCGTCGTGTGGTGGCGCCCGATCAAGTGCAGGAACAGATCCATCGCCGCCCCCGCCCCCGAGGCGGTGAACACGGGCCCGTCGATCTCGAACAGTGAGTCGCGCGCATCGACGTCGAGGTAGGCCTCGCGGAAGGCCGCCAGGGTCTCCCAGTGCACCGTGACCCGGCGATGCGCCAGCAGTCCCGCCTCGGCCAGCACCACCGGGCCCGTCTCGAGACCGCCGATGTCGCAGCCCTGGCCGTAGCGCCGCCGGAGCCAGCCCCGCAGCCTGGACCCCGCTGCCGCCAGCGGATCGTAGCTGGCGACCACGCACAAGGCCGGCGCCTCGCCGGCGTCGTCGATGCCGGCGGCGGCCGCGATCGGTATGGCGTTGCTCGCCTCGACCGGCGCGCCGTCGACCGACAGGAAGCGCCAGGCGTAGGCGGTGCGCCCGAGGGTGCGGTTGGCCGCCCGCAGCGGCTCGACCGCCGAGAGCAGGCACATCATGGAGAACGACGGCATCAGCAGGAAGTCGATGCAGCGCGTGTCGTGCTGGTCGTGATCGCGGATCATGGACGCGGGGCCTCGGCCGCTGAATTGATCGATCGTGTCAGCTTCCGGTCATTTCGAACAAGCTTGCGCAGAGCAACGGGGTTATCATCACCGGTGTACCCACGATCCCCGGAGGATCCGATATGAGTGAGATTGCGAGCCGAGTCGCCCTGGCCGGCGGTCGCTTGCGGGTGGCGCTGCCGTCGGGCGGCCGCCACGAGCTGCATCCGTTGTGGCTGCGCGAGCGCTGCCCCTGCACCGAGTGCCGCGACCCGCGCACGGGCCAGCGCCTGCTGGACGCCTGGTCGCTGCCGCTGGATACGACGGTGACCGATGCGCAAGAGACCGAGGAGCGCATCGATGTCACCTTCTCCGACGGGCACGTGGCGCGGTTCGACCTCGACGCCCTTGAGCGCGCCGTGCACCCGCAACCCGACGAGCGCGACGACATCGTCACCTGGGACGGACGTCTGTCGGATCTGCCCGAGGCGGATTGGAACGAGGCCGCCGACGACGATCGCGCGCTGCACGCGATGCTCGAGTCGCTGCGGCGCTATGGCTTCGTCCTGGTGCGCAATGTCCCGGCCGAGATGGACGGTGTGGGCTCGGTGGTCGAGCGCATCGGCCCGATGCGCCGGACCAACTGGGGCGGCATCGCCGATGTGAAGGCCATCCCCGAGGCCTACGATCTGACCATGACCACGCGGGCGCTGGAGCCGCACACGGACAACCCGTACCGCGAGCCGATCCCGGGCTATATCTTCCTGCACTGCCTGGTCAACGATGCCGACGGCGGCGACTCCACCGTGACCGACGGTTTCCGCGTGGCCGAGGAGCTGCGCCGCAACGCGCCCGAGGAGTTCGACGCGCTCACGCGCGTGCGGCCGCATTTCACCTACGTCGACGACGACACCATCCTCGAGAACAGCGGCCCGTTGATCGAGCTCGACGACCGCGCTCGCCCCTTCCGCGTGCGCATGTCCAACCGCACCGACGCCGTGGCCGCCGAGGATCCGGCGCTGCTGGAGCGTTACTACCAAGCGCGCAAGCATCTCACGGAGCTGGTCAACGACCCCGGCTTCCAACTGCAGTTCAAGCTGGAGCCCGGTGACCTGATCGTCATGGACAACTACCGCCTGCTCCACGGGCGCACCGGCTACCGCCCCGGCAGCGGCCACCGCCACATGCGCCAGTGCTACATGGACCGCGACAGCGTCGGCAGCCGCCGCAAGGTCCTCGCGCGCCACTACGGGTGAGCCTGATCACCGGCGGCGGGTTGTGAGTACCTCGCTGATGGGGTCACGCAAAGGCGCGAAGAACCCGAAGTGGAACACAAGTATCGCTTTGTCTCTTCGCAGCCTTTGCGTCTTTGCGTGGACCGGTCCCAACGGCGTCTGTTGACGACGTCGTAGGCGAGCATTACCCGCGGCTGGTCGTCGCGAGTCAGCCCGCGTCGCCGACCACCTTGTGCTCGTCCAGTTGGATGAGCGTGGGCACGTCGCGCCCCGTGGCGGCGGTGAGGGTGTCGGGGAGGGCATCGAGTCCCGCAGGCGCATCGAACGCGCAGCCGTAGGCGCGTGCCAGCGCCTCGAAATCGGGCGCGTAGAGATCCACCCCCACCGGCTCGACGCCGTCGGCCTCCATGGCCTGGCGGATCTCGCCGTAGCACGCGTTGTTCCACACGATCACGATGATCGAGCGGTTTTGATCGCGGATCGAGGCGAGCTCGCCCAGGGTGTAGTGCAGGCCCCCGTCGCCGACCAGGCAGATGATCGGTCGCTCGGGCGCGGCCAGTGCGGCGCCCAGCGATGCCGGCAGGGCGTAGCCGAGCGTGCCGTAGCCGGTCGCCGAGTTGAACCAGCTCCCGGGCCGGGGCGCGGCGAAGTACAGATTGCCCGCGTAGATCGGATGCGTTGAGTCGCCCACAAGGATCGCCTCGGGCAAGGTATCCCGCAGCATCTCCAGAAACGCCAGGCCGACCCGCATGGGCTCGGCCAAGCCCGCCCGGGCCGACTGAGCCACCTTGCGTGCGCGCTCGGCACCGTCTCGGCTCGCTGCCTCGCCGGGCAGACGCTCGTGCAGCGCGGCCAGCGTCATCGCGGCATCGCCGACCAGCGGCACATCGGCGCTGCGGGGCCGGGTCATGTTGGCGGGGTCGATGTCGGCCCGCAGCAACGGCCCGGGGTATTCGGGCATCCCCAGCTCGTACATGTCGCAATCGGTCGGGCCCATCTCCGTGCCCACGGCGAGCACGGCATCGCTCGCAGCGAGCAGCTCGCGTACCGCGTCCAGTGAGGGACTCGCGGGCACGGCGAGCGGGTGCTCGGGCGCCAGCAGGCCGCGGCCGTTGACTGTCATCACCACCGGCGCATCGATGCGCTCGGCCAGGTTCACCAGCGCGGCGCTGGCGCCGCGTGCGCCTCCGCCCGCGATGACCACGGGGCGCTCGGCCGAGCGCAGCCGCTCGGCGGCGTCGTCCAGGTGCACCCTGGCCGGCTGCGTGAGCCCGAACGACGCCGGTCGGGGCAGGTTCGCTTGCGGCGGGGATTGCGCCCACAGATCAAGCGGGATCTCGATGTGCACCGGGCGGGGGCGGGCCCCCTTGAACACCGCGAACGCACGCGCGAGCACATCGGGCAGGTCGTCCAGGGACTGCAGCGTATGGCTGAACGCGCTCACGCCCGAAGCCAGTGCCTGCTGGTCCGGCAGCTCGTGCAGCTGGCCCAGCCCGCGGCCCAGATGGCGGCGCGCGGACACGCTCGAGATCACCAGCATCGGGATCGAGTCGGCGTAGGCCTGGCCCATGGCGGTGGCGATGTTGGTCAGGCCCGGCCCCGTGATCACAAAGCATACGCCCGGCTTGCCCGCGACACGGGCATAGGCATCCGCCATGAAGCCCGCACCCTGCTCGTGCCGTGGCGTGACGTGATCGATCGTGCTAGCCGCGAGGCCGTCGTAGAGGGCGATGGTGTGGACGCCGGGGATACCGAAAACCCGCTCGACACCGTGGTGCTCGAGCAGCCCGATGATCCAGGGACCGGGACGCGGATTCTCAGCCATTGGCTCGCTCTCCCGTGTTGGCTCCTTCGAGGGACTGGACGAAGGTGGCAATGCGCCGGCAGCCTTCTTCCAAGCGCTCCTCGTCGAGGGTGTAGGACAGGCGCACATAGCCCCTGGCGTTGTCACCGAACGCGCTCGCGTCCAGAACGGACACGCCCTGCTCCTTCAGCAGCCGCCAGGCGAAGTCCGCCCCCGACAGGCCCGTGGAACGGACATCGAGCATGACGAACATGCCCGCCTCGGGCGTGACGATGCCCAGCCCGGGCACGGCGGCTAGCCGATCGACCACGAGGTCACGTCGGCGCCGATAGATTGCGCGCATGTGCTCGGTGAGGTGCTCGCCCTGCTCCAGCGCGGCAACCGCGGCGCGCTGGACAAAGCCGGGCAGCCCGTAGAGGACGCACAGCGAGAGGTTCTCGGCATGTTTGATCAAGCGCTCAGGCCCGATCACCCAGCCGCTGCGCCAGCCGGTCATCGCATGCGACTTGGATAGGCTCGATACGGTGACCGTGCGCTCCGCCATGCCGTGGCTGGCGGCGATGCAGTGGTGGGGTGTAGCGAAAGTCAGCGCGGCATAGACCTCGTCGCTGATCACCCATAGATCGTGCTCGCGTGCGATCGCGGCGACGGCCTCGAGCTCTGCCGGCGTCATCACCACGCCGGTCGGGTTGTTCGGGTTGGTGATCAATAGCGCCCGTGTCCGCGGCGTGATCGCCGCGCGGATGGCGTCCGGATCGGGCCGAAAGCCGTCCGCCTCGCGCGTGGGCACACAAACCTGGTGCGCACCGCTGGCGCCGATCGTGGCCTCGTAGGTGACGTAGTTCGGCTCCAGCACGATGACCTCGTCGCCACTGCGGCAAAGCAGCATCGAAGCGAAGAACAGCCCGTTCTGGGCACCGGAGACGATGCACACGTTCTCCGGCTCCGCCGCCCAACCCCCTGTGTGCGCGAATCGCTCGGCCACGGCCTCGCGCAGGCGCCACTCACCAAGCGCCGGGGGGTAGTGGGTTTCACCGGCGTGCAGGGCCTCGACAGCGGCGTCGACGATCGGCTGCGGCGTATCGAGGTCGGGATCGCCCACGCTGAGAACGATCACGTCCTCGCCGCGCTCCTGGGCCGCTAGCGCCTCCTGGTGGATGTGCCATGCGGCCGCGCCCTCACCGGCGATGCGCTCGACCAGTGGCGAGTAATCCATGGCGTCTTCCCCGACAACAACGTATAGACCACGATCGTAGTCTACTGCTGAACGAACGTTCAACGAGCCATGGGCCGGCTGCACGGTTTATCATGGCCATCCAAGCACGCGGAGAGCCGATGCACGACGACGAGCACCACGCCGCCGAATCGCTGCGCAAGTTCCAGCGGCGCGCACCCGATGAGCGCCGCCGGGCGCTCCTGGATGCCGCCCTGCGCTGCCTCGCCCACCACGGCGCCGAGAAGACCTCGATTCGCACCATATGCCGCGAGGCCGGCGTCTCGGTCGGGTTGATCAGTCATTACTACGGCGGCAAGGAAGCGCTGATCGCGGATGTGTACGAGCAACTGGCGAACGACCTGCTCGCCGGGATATCCGCGGAGATGGGCCGCACCGGCGGCAGCGCGCGCGCGCGCCTGACGGCGTTCTTCCGGGCGTCGTTCTCTCCCGCGAACCTGGATTCCAACTTGTTGCGCGTGTGGCTGTCGTTCTGGAGTATGGCACAGCAGTCAGCGCCGATCGCCGCAGTCCACGACCGGACCTATGGACAATACTTGGCCATCCTTGAGCAACTGCTGGCCGAGCTTTCTCGAGAGCGCCCAGCGTGCACGCTCGATGTGCGTCTCGCGGCGATCGGCGTGTCGGGCATACTCGACGGGCTCTGGCTGGAGTGGTGTCTGAACCCGCGCACGTTCAGCCCCGACGAGGGGGTCCGGCTGTGTGAGGCCCATCTGGAGGGCCTGCTCGCGACCGGGCTGGCGGAACGGGCTGAGGGGCCGGTCGCTTGAACGGCCGTTCAGGAGTGTGCCAAGGTTTTGTCACGGAGGATACGCCATGCCACAGCAGGACACCCATCCTGACGTAGGCGCAGTCAGCGCCGACGCGCACCCCAGTGAGCCAGCCGTGCGCGTGGCCAACCTCGAGAAAAGCTTCGGCACGCTGAAGGTGCTCCGGGGTGTCTCCGTGGAAGCTGCCGACAGCAGTGTCATGACCATCATGGGCTCCAGCGGCTCCGGCAAGAGCACGCTGCTTCGGTGCCTCAACCTGCTCGAGATGCCCGATCAGGGCGAGCTACTGATCGCGGGCGAGCGCATCCATTTCGAATACGATCGCCGCGGGCGCCTGGTCGGTGCCGACCGTGGCCAGGTCCACCGCCTTCGCTCGAAAGTCGCGATGGTGTTCCAGCAGTTCAATCTGTGGCCGCATCTCACCGTCCTGGGCAACGTCATCGAGGCGCCGGTCCACGTCTTGGGGGTGTCCAAGCAAGAGGCCGTCGAGCGCGGTGAGCGCTACCTCGAGCGCGTCGGTATGTCCGACAAGCGCGACGAGTACCCGGCATTCCTTTCGGGGGGACAGCAGCAGCGCACCGCCATCGCGCGCGCCCTGGCGATGGAGCCGCGCGTGCTGCTGTTCGACGAGCCGACCTCCGCGCTCGATCCGGAGTTGGTTGGTGAGGTGTTGCGGGTGATACGCAGCCTCGCCGAGGAAGGGCGAACGATGGTGATGGTCACGCACCAGATGCAGTTTGCGCGTGACGTGTCCAGCCAGGTCGTTTTCTTGCACGAGGGCTGCGTCGAGGAGGCCGGCACTCCCGAGCATGTGTTCGAGCACTCGGACAGCGAACGCTGTCGTCAATTCGTTTCGGCCGTGGACTGAGTGCACCTGCAGCGGTGCGACGCGGGCGCGGCCAATCAACCGACGAGGGATAACCATGAGCAAGATGAAAAAGATACTCTTCTGCGCGCTGACCGGTTCGGCCATGCTTTTCGCGGCGGCCACACCGGCCAGCGCCGAGACGCTCAAGGTGGGCATCTCCGCCGAGCCCTACCCGCCGTTCACCTACAAGAGCTCCGGGGGTGACTGGACGGGCTTCGAGGTCGAGCTCAACGAGGCGATCTGCGCGCAGATCGAGCACGATTGCAAGCTCACACCGACCTCCTGGGACGGCATCATCCCGGCACTGAAGTCCGGCAAGATCGACATGATCATGACCTCGATGTCGATCACGAAGAAGCGCGACAAGGTGATCGATTTCACCGACCCCTACTACTACACCCGGGGTGCGTATGTCGCATCCAACGACATGGGCCTGAATCCGCCCGATGACCTCGCGGGCAAGGTCCTCGGTGTGCAGGCGGCGACCACCCACGCGCAGTTCGCGCGCCAGGAGCTCAGGGACGTCGTGGCCAATATGCGCACCTACGACAAGCAGGAGCAGGCCAACCGCGATCTCATGGCGGGTCGCATCGACGTCATCCTCGCCGACCAGATCGCGATGCAGGAGTTCGTCGAGCGCGACGACATCCAGGGCTACGAGATCAAGGGCATGGCGCCCAAGCACGAGGCGTTCGGCGAAGGCATCGGCATCGGCGTGCGTGAAGGCGAGGGGCAGCTCCGCCAGACGCTCAGCGATGCGATCCACACCGTGATCGACAACGGCACCTGCGCCGAGCTGTCGCAGAAGTACTTCAATCAGGATATCTGCGGCGGCTGATCGCTTCAGCGATGCCAAGAGCCCGGCAGCGCGGCCGCGCTGCCGGGCTCGTTCACGATGCGGCCAGTAGGTAGGCGCCCTCGAGGTCGTCGGGGCATGGGGTGATACGCCATGGAGAACTTCGGTAGCGAAGGCCTGCTCGACTGGAGCGGCGCCCTGCTCAACGGTGCGCTGGTCACCCTCGAGATCGCTGTGGCCGCCTACGCGATCGGGTTGTGCCTGGGGCTGCTCGGCGCCACCGCCAAGCTCAGCGGTTTCGCGCCGCTGCGCGGCGTGGCGACCGCCTACACCACGCTGGTGCGCGCGGTCCCCGAGCTGTTGCTCATCATCATCCTCTACTATGCCGGCCAGCAGGCGCTGAATGCGTTCCTGCAATGGCTCGAGGTGGAGGGCACCTACAATATCAGCGGCTTCGTCGCCGCGATCGCCGTGCTGGCGGTCGTCGAGGGGGCCTATCTCACCGAGATTTTCCGCGGCGCCATCGTCGCCATCCCGAAGGGACACATCGAGGCGGCCGACGCGTTCGGCATGTCACGGCGCCAGCGCTTTCGCCGCATCATCCTGCCGGAGATGCTGCCCAATGCCCTGAGCGGGATGTCGAACATCTGGCTCATCCTGGTCAAGGATACTGCGCTGGTCAGCGTGGTCGGCTTCCAGGAGCTGTTCTTCACGACCCAGCAGGCCGCAGCGAGCACGCGCGCGTTCTTCCTGTTCTACAGTGCGGCGGGCGCGATCTATCTGGTGATGACGCTGGGATCGAACGTCATCTTCGGCCGCCTGGAGCGCTACGTGCGCCGCGGCCAGCCGGGGGTCTGACGGCATGGACTATAGCTGGCTCACCAACCCGGTTTATCTGGGCTATCTCTGGGAGGGCTTCATCAACACGATGATCCTCCTGGTGGTGTCGGGGTTCTTCGGTTTCCTGCTGGCGGTGGCCGTGGCCCTGGCGCAGGTCAGCGGGCCCAAGCCGCTCGCCTGGCTCAGCCGCGGCTTCACCACCGTCATCCGGGGGACCCCGCTGCTGCTGCAGCTGTTCTTCTTCTATGACGGCGTGGGACGCCTGCTGCCGCACATCCCCGGTGTCGAGGAGATGTGGTTCTGGAACATCGTGCGGGATGCCTTCTTCTACGGCATCCTGGCGTTCACCGTCAGCGTGGGCGCCTATGCCGGTGAGGTGATTCGCGGGGCCATGCTCAGTGTGCCGCGCGGCGAGCTCGAGGCCGCCCGCGCGTTCGGCATGTCGCGCTTCAAGATCCTCTATCGCATCTGGCTGCCGCACGCGATCCAGATCTGCCTGCCCACGCTCACCGGCGAGATCATCCTGCTTTTGAAGTCGGTGCCGCTGGTGTCGATGATCGCGGTCATGGATCTGCTCAAGGCGGCCAACATCGTCCGCGACGAGACCTTCCTGGTCTATGAGCCCCTGCTGCTGATCGCCGGCATCTACATCGCGTTGACGGCCGTGTTGACGCTCGGGATGCGCCAGATCGAGCGGCGATTCCCCGGGGTCCGACCCGCGACGTCGACCGGCGACGCCGATACCGACGCCGGCCCGCCCCCTAGCTCGTCCGCATCGCGCCCATAGGGCCGTCCGGCCGGTCGGTGGATGGCCGGCTCTACACCGGCTTGCGCGCGCGCAGGTGGTGGGGCCGGTGCTCGCCCGAGGCGAGCACCTCGATCATGGCCTCCCAGGTCGCGATGTTGTGATGCACGCGTTCGCGCCCGGCGGCGGCGCAGGCACGCTCGTAGAGCGGCCCGCGCATCGCCTCGAGCTCGGCGCGTGCGCGCTCCCTGTACCAGGGATTGCGATCGCGTAGTTCGACCCCTTCGAAGCCGGCCCGCTCGAGGGCATGGGCATACGTCGTGGCCGAGCCCATGTGGAAGCTATGGCCCTCGAGGGCGAGGTAGCGCTGCATGGCCGGTGAGGGCTCGCCGTCGTGGCCGATGAGCCAGTCCGATCCGAGCAGCCAGCCCCCCGGCTTGAGCACCCGGTAGGCGTCGGCGAACAACGCCTGCTTGTCCGCGATGTGGATGATGGCATCGCGGCTGAAGAAGACGTCGAAGGTGGCGTCGGCGAACGGCAGGGGGCCCGGCTCGACCCGCTGGAAGGCCACTCGCTTGGCGACGCCGTGCTCCTGCGCCAACTGGCGTGCGCGCTCGAGCGCGGGGTCCTCGACGTCGATGCCGGTCACCCGGGCCGCCCCAAAATCCGCGGCCAATGAGACCGAGATCCCGCCGGCGCCGCAGCCGAAGTCCAAGACGCTCGCGCCGCTGAGGTCGAAGCCGTCGAGCACGGCCCGAAGCTCGTCGGGGCCGCCCGGGGACAGGCGACCCTCACCCCAGAGGATCTCGAGGAACGCGATCGCGTCGTCGGCGTATTCCGCTGGCGGCTCGCCGCCGTCGGTGCTTGTCGTCATGGCACGGTCTCCGGCGACGGGCTGCGACGCGCTCAGGCGTCGTCGATGTGGACCCAGACCGACTTGCTCTGGGTGTGCGCCACCAGGGTCTCGAAGCACTTGTCGCGGCCGTCGCCGGACTGCTTGAACCCGCCCCATGGCTGGGTCATGTCGCCGTGGTCGTAGCAGTTGACCCAGATCACGCCGGCCTCGATGTCGCGCGCCATGCGATGCGCTGTGCCGAGGTCGCTGGTCCAGATCCCCGCGGCCAGGCCGAAGATGGTGTCGTTGGCGATGGCGACGGCCTCGTCGGCGGTGTCGAACGGGATCACGGCGCCCACGGGGCCGAAGATCTCCTCGCGCGCGACGCGCATATCGTTGCTCACACCGGTGAGCAGCGTGGGCTCGACGAACGCGCCATGGTCCCAACCCGTGGGTTCGCCGCCGCCCAGCGCGACCTCGGCGCCCTCGCGCCGGCCGATGTCGATGTAGTCGAGCACCCGCTGCTGATGGGAGGCGTTGACCAGCGCCCCGAGCGTGGTCGCCGGATCGAGCGGATCGCCCGGGGCATAGGCCGCCCGTGCGCGCTCGGTGAAGCGCTGCACGAAATCGTCGGCGATCCGGCGCTCGACCAGGATGCGCGAGCCCGCGTTGCAGACCTCGCCCTGGTTGCCGAAGATCCCGTCGACGGCGTAGCGCGCCGCCGTGTCGATGTCGGGGCAGTCGCCCAGCACGATCTGCGGGCTCTTGCCGCCGGTCTCGGTGGTCACGCGCTTGAGGTTGGAGCGCCCCGCATAGATCATCATCTGCTTGCCGACGCCGAGCGAGCCCGTGAAGGCGATCTTGGCGACGTCGTCGTGCAGCGCCAGGGCCTCGCCCACCTCGGTGCCATAGCCTTGGACGACGTTGAGCGCTCCCGGGGGGCCGCCCGCCTCGGTGAACAGGCGCGCGATGAGGCCGGCCGACAGCGGCGACTGCTCCGCGGGCTTGAGCACGACCGTGTTGCCGGCCGCTAGCGCGGGCGCGACCTTCCACGCGGCCATCATCAGCGGATAGTTCCAGGGCACGATGCAGCCGACCACCCCCAGCGGCTGGCGCAGGATGTAGTGCAGTGCCTCGCTGGCGGTGTTGGTGACCTGGCCCTCGATCTTGTCGATGGTCTCGCCGAAGTACTGGAAGCTGTCGATGCTCGCGGGTACGTCGGCCCAGAGCATCTCGGCGATGGGCTTGCCCATGTCCAGTGTGTCCAGCAGCGCGAGCTCGCTGGCGTACTCGTCGACGAGCTCGGCGAAGCGATACAGCACGGCCATGCGATCGCGCGGCGCCATGCGCGACCAGCGCCCGTCGCGAAAGCATGCCCGTGCCGATGCCACCGCCCGATCCACATCCGTCTGGCCGCCACGGGCGACCTGGGCGACGGTGTTTCCGGTCGCCGGATTCACATCGGCGAATGTGGCGCCGTCGCCCGAGTCGACGTAGGCCCCATCGATGAAATGCCGGCCCTCGGGCCGGAGTCGGTCAGCCCACTCGCGCCAGTCGGCAGCCGTGAGGCCGCGCGCGCTGTCCAGATCCATGCAAGCCTCCCCTGTCGAAACGCATCATTCTCGCATGCGCCAGCCGCCGCCCCGATACGCGGCCGGGGCACGCGCGTTGCGCGAGCGAGCCATGCGCGCTGCGGCGGCGCATTGGCGAATTCGGTCGTCTGATCGTCGATCCGAGTCAACGAAGCGCCGTCGCCGCGCGGCACTATCAAGCCATCATCGGTAACCGTGCCCGGCGGCACATCGCGGAGATTGCACCATGAACCAGAACGTAATCATCACGTGCCCCGTCACGGGCGCCGGGGATACGCTCCAACGGCACCCGGACGTCCCCGTCACCCCCGAGCAGATCGCCAATGCCGCGATCGAGGCCGCGCAGGCGGGCGCGGCCATCGCCCACGTGCACGTGCGTGACCCGCAAACCGGGGCCCACAGCCACGACGTCGAGCTCTTCCGCGAGGTCGCCGAGCGCGTGCGCTCGGCCGAGACCGACGTCATCCTCAACTTCACCGCGGGCGGCGGCGGCGACTGGGTGCCCGATCCGGATGAGCCGGGCCGCGGCGGCCCGGGCACGGACATGCGCACCCCGGAGCAGCGCCACGCCCCCGTGGGCGAGCTGCTGCCGGAGATGTGCACCCTGGATTGCGGCAGCTACAACTTCGCCGATTCCGGTGTCTACGTGAACACCGCCGAGTGGGTCCGGCGCCAGGCGCGGCTGATCCAGCAGGCGGGCGTCAAGCCCGAGATCGAGTGCTTCGACCTGGGCCACGTCCGCCTGGGGCGCCAAATCATCGACGAGGGCCTGGTCGACGGTGACCCCCTGTTCCAGCTCTGCCTGGGCATCCCGTGGGGCGCCGAGGCCACGCCCGATACGATGCTGGCGATGCGCGACCGCCTGCCGGCCAATGCCCAGTGGGCGGCGTTCGGCATCGGCCGTATGCAGATGCCCATGGCGGCGCAGTCGGTGCTCATGGGCGGCCATGTGCGCGTCGGGCTCGAGGACAACCTCTTCCTGCGCAAGGGCGTGTTGGCGAGCAACGGCCAGCTCGTGGAGAAGGCGCTCGGGATCGTCGAGAATCTGGGCGCGCGCGCCCTCACCCCCGCCGAGGCCCGCCAGCAGCTGGGCCTGCGCGAGCCCGGTGAGTAGCCGCTATGAGCAACGAGACCGCGATCTCTCCGATCCAGCGCGTCGCGATCGTCGGCGCCGGGGTCATCGGCAACGGCTGGGCCGCGCGCTGCCTCGCGCACGGCCTCGACGTCGTCGTCACCGACCCCGACCCCGAGGCCGAGGCGCGCTTGCGGGCCAAGGTCGACTCGGCCTGGCCGACGCTGGAGCACTGGGGCCTGGCACCGGGGGCCAGCCGCGACCGACTGCACTTCACCACCGACCTCGAGCAAGCGGTGGCCGGGGCCGGCTTGATCCAGGAGAACGCCCCCGAGCGCGAGGCCCTCAAGCGCGAGCTCTTGGCGCGCATCGATGCCGCGGCCGAGCCGAGCGCGATCATCGGCTCGAGCACCTCCGGACTGAAGCCGACCACGCTCCAGGCCGACTGCGCCCGGCCTGAGCGCGTGATCGTCGCCCACCCGTTCAACCCGGTGTACCTGCTGCCGCTGGTCGAGCTCGTCGGCGGCGAGCACACCGGTTCGGACGTGATCGAGCGGGCCCGGGCGTTCTACCGCGGTATCGGCATGCGCCCGTTGGTCGTGCGCCGCGAAATCGAGGGCCATGTGGCCGACCGCTTGATGGAGGCGTTGTGGCGCGAGGCCTTGCATCTGGTCAACGACGGGGTGGCGACCACCGAGGAGGTCGACGCGGCCGTGGTCTACGGCGCCGGGCTGCGCTGGTCGCTGATGGGCACATTCCTCACCTTCCATCTGGCCGGAGGCGAGGGCGGGATGCGCCACATGCTTCAACAGTTCGGGCCGGCGCTGGAGCTGCCTTGGACGCACATGGAGGCACCCGAGCTCACCGACGATCTCATCGACCGGGTCGCCGACGGGTGTGAATACCAGGCCGCGGGCCGATCCATGCAAGAGCTCGAGGCGCGCCGCGACGAGTTCCTGCGCCGCTTGATCGAGCTCGTCAGCGAGTACTGGCCCGAGGCCGAGGGCATCGAGGGCCGGATCTGAGATGAGCGCCTCCGTCGCGCGGACCGCCTACGAGGACACGGTGCGGCCCGAGTGGGTCGACTACAACGGCCACATGAACGACAGCGCCTACGCCGTGGTGTTCTCGCAAGCGATCGATGCCTTGATGGAATGGCTGGGTATCGACGAGTCCTTCCGCGAGCAGCACCACTACACGCTGTTCACCCTCGAGACCCACATCCGTTATTTGCACGAGGCCCACGAGGGCATGCCCCTGGCGGTCGATATCGAGCTCCTCGACCACGACGCCAAGCGGCTGCACATCTTCCAGACGATGCGCGGCGGCGCCGATGGGGCGACGACGCTGGCCACCTGCGAGGCCATGCTCATGGGCATCGATCAGGCGGCGGGCCGGGCCGCGGGCCTGCCGCAGTCGATCGCCGAGCGCGTGACCGCCTTCGCCGCCCGCCATGGTGCCCCCGAGTGGCCGGACGGCGCCGGGCGCTGCATGGGCATTCGCCGCCGCTGAGCACCATCCCGTCGCCGTCTCAAGCGCCGGCCAGCCACTGGCGGTCGCGGCTCGGCGCGACCCCGTAGTGCGCGCGATAGGCGCGCGAGAGCGCCGCCGTCGAGGCGAAGCCGCAGGCGAGCGCGATGTCGAGCACCGCCATCTCCGTCTGCTGGAGTAGATAGTGCGCCTGCTCGAGGCGCAGGCCCAGATAGAAGCGCCGCGGCGTGGTCCCCAAGTGGTCGTGGAACAAGCGCTCGAGCTGGCGCTGCGAGACGCCGCACCGGTGGGCGACCTCGACGACGCGGGCGGGCTGCTCGATGCGCTGGCTCATGTAGTCCGCGGCGGCCAACAGCGTGGCGTTGTGCACGCCCAGGCGCGCCGCCGGCCGCATGCGCTGGCGGTCCGAGGGGCTGCGGATGCGTTGGTGGATGAGCTGCTCGGAGACCGCCGTGGCCAGCGCGGCACCGTGGCGCTGGCCGATGAGTTGGAGCATCAGGTCCATGGTCGCGGTGCCGCCGGACGAGGTCAGGCGCCGGCGGTCGATCTCGAAGAGCTCGGCGGTGCAGTCGATGCGCGGGAAGCGCTCGCGGAATGCGGGGATGCTCTCCCAGTGCAGCGTCACCCGGTAGCCATCGAGCAGCCCGGCGCGCGCGAGCAGGAAGCAGCCCGTGTCGATGCCGCCCAGCGTCGTGCCCGCACCCTCCAATCGCCGCAGCCACTGCAGGACCCGCGGCGTCGTATACGCCTCGTGGTTGAACGACGCGCAGACCATCACCGTGCGCGGTGGAGTCGCGCCGCCGATGGCGTTATCGGCCAGCAGCGTCATGCCGTTGCTGGCGACTACGGGCTCGCCGTCGGGGCTGTAGATGCGCCAGGTATAGAGCGTGCGCCCGCTGCAGCGATTGGCGATTCGCAACGGCTCGACCGCCGCGAAGAACGCGACCATCGCGAACTCGGGCAGCAGCAGGAAGCCGACCTCTTCCGGGGTGTCCGCGGTGTGTTCACCGTTCATGGTCGTAGTGTAGGACACTACGGGCGACGGGCGACGGGCGACGGGCGACGGGCGAAGGGCGAAGGGCGAAGGGC
>CAYUKN010000049.1:0-17213 GCA_964445325.1 uncultured Ectothiorhodospiraceae bacterium | reverse complement strand
CCCTCTGAGGCCGGATCCAGCGACGCCGAGTGGACCCGGCCGGCTCGCCCTCCTGGGGCCGCCTCTGTACCCGGGCGCAAGCCCTTGAAAACGGAGTGCATTGGCCCTATCTGCGGGGGTAGAGCTGGAGTTAATGGGTTGCGAGCAGCGATCGAATCCGTCGGCAATCAAAAAGGAGGTGATAGCCATGGCACGCACCGAGCAGAATGTGACCCGGATGCCCGAGCGTGATCAGGCCCAGGACATCCCGGTGCGCGGGGGCGGCTTACGGGACGAGATCAGCCGGCTTTTCGACCGCTTCGGCGGTCGTACCATGGCCCCGCGCGGCGCCGATCGCCGCGGCAGTGAACTGTGGAGCCCCGAGGACCTGTGGTTCGGGCGCGATCCGTTCGACCTCCTGGAGAATGCGTTGGCGAGCGCGAACCTGGCGTCGTTCGGCAACGCCGATCTCAGCGAGACGGACAACGCGTACGAGCTCGAGATCGATCTGCCGGGGACCAAGAAGGACGACATCTCGGTCGACTACTCGGACGGCGTCCTGACGATCTCGGCCCAGCGCAAGGACGAGCGCGAGGAGGAGCGCAAGGGCTACTACCTGAGTGAGCGCAGCTACGGGTCGTACCAGCGCAGCTTCCGCGTACCGGACAGCGTGGATCACGACAACATCAAGGCGAACTTCAACGATGGCGTGTTGACGATCACGCTGCCCAAGACCGAGGAGGCGCAAAAGACCTCGCGCAAGATCGACGTCCAAGAGGGCTGATCCCCGGGCGTCCGCAAACACCGGACACCATGGCCTGCCCCTCGCGGCAGGCCATTCTCTTTTCGACTGCACGACCCAGCGATGGCATCCTAGCGCCGCTTTGGCTCGCCGTACTCGTCCCCGCGCGAACAACGCTCGCCCGCGTCGCGGCAAGCTGCGCTCGCTCGTCTGGTTGATGGTCGGTGCGGTCGCCGCTTTCTCGCTGACCTCGTTCGCCCTGCTCGACTACCGCGTGCGCAGCCAATTCGGCGATACCCAGTGGCGTGTGCCGACGCGCGTCTACACCCAAGCTTTCGCCCTCCACGATGGCCGTGCGATCAATCTCGACCAGGCAGTGACCCATCTCGAGCGCCTTGGCTATCGCCGCAACGCGGATCTTTCGCGTCCCGGGCGCTACCGCGTCGACGGGCGCGTGCTCTATGCCCATGCACGCGCCTTCGAGTTCGCCGATGGCCGCACGCCCGCGCGGCGCGTGCGGGTTCACTTCGCTAGCGGGTCGGTCACAGGGGTGTATCGGGGGCGCGACGAGGCGGCGATCGTTCGCTTCGAGCCGGAACGCCTGGGTCAGGTCTACGCGGGCCGCCGGGCCGATCGCGTCCTGGTGCGCCGCGAGGACGTGCCGGACCAGCTCGTCGACGCGTTGATCGCGGTCGAGGACCGCGACTTCCGGAGCCACTGGGGCGTCGACGTCAGCGCGATCGCGCGCGCGGCCTGGGCCAATCTGCGCGCCGGGGCGATCGTGCAGGGCGCGAGCACGCTGACCCAGCAGCTCGCCAAGAACTTCTTCCTGTCGGGCGAGCAGACGCTGGGGCGTAAGTTTACCGAGGCCTTGATGGCGTTGTCGCTGGAGTGGCACTACAGCAAGGAAGCGTTGCTTGAGGCGTATCTCAACGAGGTCTATCTGGGCCAGGACGGTGATCGCGCCATCCACGGTTTCGGTTTGGGCGCGCGCTTCTGGTTCAATCGGCCCCTCGACGAGCTCGCGCTCGACGAGATCGCGCTGTTGGTGGGCCTCATTCGGGGGCCGTCGTACTACGATCCGCGCGAGCATCGCGAGCGGGCCCGCACGCGCCGTGACACGGTGTTGCGCGTGCTCGCGCGCACGGGGGTGGCCTCGCAAGAGCAGGTACGCGCCGCAATGGACGAGCCTTTGGGCGTCGTCCCGCGCGAGCGCGTGCGCCTGGCCTCGTACCCTGCGTATCTCGACCTGGTCCGCCGCCAGCTGGCCGAGCGATACCCCGAGGAGCAGTTGGCGCAGGGTGGTTTGCGCGTGTTCACCCACCTCGATCCGCTGGTCCAGAACGCGGCGCAGGCGGCCCTCGCGGGTGGCGCCGAACGGCTTGGTGGCGAGGATCTTCAGGGCGCGGTCGTCGTCGCTGCGCCCGAGAGCGGCGCGCTGTACGGCCTCGTGGGCGATCGCCGCCCCGGGCGGGTCGGCTACAACCGGGCCCTGCGCGCGAATCGCTCCATCGGCTCGCTGGTCAAGCCGGCCGTCTACTACACGGCGCTCGCCCAGCCCCGGCGGTATACCCTGACGACCCCCATTCGCGACGAGCCGCTGGCCGTCGAGCGCAGTGACGGCGATACCTGGCGTCCACAGAACTTCGACGGGGAGTTCGCCGGCGAGATCCCGCTGATGCGCGGCCTGGTGGACTCGCGCAACGCCGCAACTGCCCGCCTCGGGCTCGATCTGGGCCTGGGGCGGGTGGGTGCGACCCTCGAGCGCCTTGGTGCCGACGACGGCGAGGCTTTGATGCCCGCGGATCTGTTGGGCGCGACCTCGCTGAGCCCGCTCGAGGTCGCGCGGATGTATCAGACCCTGGCCGCCGGCGGTTTCGATGCGCCGTTGCGAACGTTGCGTGCGGTGCGTACACGCGACGGCGAGTCGCTGGATCGCTCGGGGCTGGCCGTCGACAAGGCTTTGGCGCCGGCCCCCGTCTTCCTGGTCAACACGGCCCTCGCTCGGGTGACACGCGACGGCACCGCAGCGGCGTTGCAACGGCTGCTGCCCGGGCGCCGCGTCGCGGGCAAGACGGGCACGACCGATGCGCTGCGCGATTCCTGGTTCGCCGGCTTCGACGGTCGGCGCGTAGGCGTGGTCTGGTTGGGCCGTGACGACAACGGGCCCACGGGGCTGACCGGTAGCACTGGCGCCCTGCGTGTCTGGGCCGATATGATGAGGAGCCTGCCCGCGGCCGCTCGACGCCGTGAGACGCCGCCCGGGGTCGAGTGGGCGCGTGTCGACCTCGAGGCCAATCGCTCCTTGCCGAGCTTTTGCGATCAGGGCGAGCGACTGCCTTTCATCGAGGGCTCCGTACCCGCGGCCGCGAGCCGCTGCCGGCCGGGGCCGAGTGGTGCCTCGGCCCGTTGAGGATCCGGATATGCGCTTTTGGCTGAGTTTGTTGGTGATCGTGCTCGTGGCCGGTTGTGCGGCCCAGAAAGAGCCCGGCGATCGTGCGCAGCAGGCCGATGAGCCCCTCGATCCCAGCGATAGCATCGATCACAACGTCGACAACCGGGCTGTGTCGCTGCTCTGGGACCAGGCCGAGAAGGCCCGCCGGAACGACCGGATCGACAAGGCGGTGGGCAAGCTCGAGAAAGCGGTGCGCATGGCCCCGGAAGATCCCGTATTGTGGAGCCGGCTGGCGGAGCTGCGGTTACAGCAACGCGACTTCGCGGTTGCCGAGAACCTCGCCTCCAAATCCAATGCCCTGGCCGGCCAGCAACGCCTGCTGCGCTACCGCAACTGGGTGATCATCGCCGAGGCCCGCCGCCGCCGCGGCGATGACGACGGCGCTCGCCAGGCGCAGGCGGAGGCCGCGCGCCTGCGTGAGGGATCCTGACGCGTTGGCGAACGCCGCGGGACTTTTGGGCGCCGACGGGCCGCTGGCGCGCGCGATCGACGGTTTCGCACCGCGCTCGGGGCAGCAGGCCCTGGCCACCGCGGTCGAGCGCACGCTTGACCAGGGCGGCGCCTTGATCGGCGAGGCGGGTACGGGGATCGGCAAGACCTTCGCCTATCTCGTGCCCGCGCTGTGCCGCGGCGACAAAGTCATCATCTCGACGGGCACCCGCCATCTCCAGGACCAGCTCTACCAGACCGACCTGCCGCGCGTGCGCCGGGCCCTGGGCGTGCCCGCTCGGGTAGCGCTGCTCAAGGGGCGTTCCAACTACGTCTGTTGGCACCGCATGGGCCTCGCCGATGGCGCGGCGCTGACCCGGCGGCCCGAGATGGCCGATCAGCTCGAGCGCGTGCGCGCCGCCGCCCGGCGCTCGAGCACGGGCGATATCGCCGAGATCCCCGACGTGCCCGAGGACTCGCCCATCTGGCCCCTTGTGACCTCGACCACGGACAACTGCCTGGGCCAGTCCTGCCCCGCCTACAACGATTGCTTCGTCCTGAATGCGCGCAAGGAGGCCCAGGAGGCCGATGTCGTGGTGGTCAATCACCACCTGCTGTTCGCCGACATGGCCTTAAAGGAGAGCGGTTTCGGCGAAGTGTTGCCCGCGGCGGATGCGTTCATCCTCGACGAGGCGCATCAGCTGCCCGAGACGGCCGCGCACTTCTTCGGGCGCCGACTCTCGGCCCGCCAGCTCCACGAGCTCGTGCGTGATGCCACGGCCGAGCAGGCGCGCGAGGCGCCCGAAGCCAGCGATATTCGCCGAGCGGCCGATGGCGTCGAGCACGCGGTGCGCGCGTTCCGGCTCACCCTGGGTGAGGAGGCGCGCCGCGAGGGCTGGTCCACTTGGGCCGAGGACGCGCGTGTCCACGACGCGCTGACTGCGCTGCGCGACGCCGTCGATGCCCTCGACGGCGAGCTCACCCAGCACGCCGAGCGCGGGCGGGGCCTGGAGCAGTGTCGACGGCGTGCCAACGCCATCGCCGCGGATCTGGAGGCGTGGCTCGAGCCCGCGCCGGACAGCGGCTTCGTGCAATGGTTCGAGACCTATCGCACGGGTTTCTCGCTGGCGCAGACGCCGCTGGAGGTGGCGGGCCGCTTCCGGCGCTTGATGGACACTTGGCCGGGGGCGTGGGTCTTCACCTCGGCGACGCTGTCGGTCGGAGGCCGCTTCGACCACTTCCGCGCCCGCATGGGCCTCGACGAGGCCGAGGAGCTGCAGGTCGACAGCCCCTTCGACTACGCCGGCAACGCCCTGCTGTATCTGCCCGAGGGCATGCCCGAGCCCAACTCGACCGGTTACACCGACGCCGTTCTCGATACCGCGGGGCCCGTGCTCGCCGCCGCC
Organism: uncultured Ectothiorhodospiraceae bacterium; assembly: GCA_964445325.1. Lineage (GTDB taxonomy): Bacteria > Pseudomonadota > Gammaproteobacteria > XJ16 > Halofilaceae > Halofilum. Next base: position 12,202 of record CAYUKN010000049.1, on the reverse strand, counting down.
GGTGGCCGGGCGTTCGTCTTGTTCACCAGCTACCGGGCCCTGCGCCACGCCGCCGAGCGCTTGCGGGCGGAGGGCCGCCACCACGTCCTGGTCCAGGGTGAGGCCCCCAAGCGCGAACTCGTCGAGCGTTTCCGCGAGGCCGGCGACGCCGTCCTGCTGGGCACGGCCAGCTTCTGGGAGGGTGTCGACGTAGCGGGCGCGGCGCTGTCTTGCGTGATCATCGACAAACTGCCGTTCGCCTCACCGGGCGACCCGGTCGTGCAGGCGCGCTTGGACGCCCTGCGCGATGCCGGGGGCAACCCGTTCGCTGACTACCAGCTGCCGCATGCGGTGCTCTCGCTCAAGCAGGGCGCTGGGCGACTGATCCGGGGCACCAGCGACACGGGGGTGCTCGTGCTCTGCGATCCCCGTTTGCGCTCGAAGGGCTACGGCCGCGTGTTCCTCGACAGTCTCCCGCCGATGACGCGAACGGGTTCGCTGGAGGCGGTGCAGCGGTTCCTCGCGACGGTGCCCACGCCCGAGGCGGCGCCATCATGAGGCTGCTCGCGCTCGATACGGCGACCGAGGCGTGCTCGGTGGCGCTGTGCGTCGACGCCGCCGTGTACACGCGCTGGGTCGAGGCCCCGCGTGAGCATGGCGACCGGCTGCTCGGGATGATCGATGAGGTCCTCGCGGAGTCCGGGCTCGCCGCAGGGGAGCTGGACGCGCTGGCTTTCGGGCGTGGACCCGGGGCGTTCACGGGCGTGCGCATTGCCGTATCGGCCGTCCAGGGCATCGCCTATGGGCTGGATCGGCCCGTTGTGCCGGTCTCCGATCTCGCGGCGCTGGCCCAACGGGCCCACCGCGAGAATGGGGCGCAGGCGGTGCTCGCGGCCATCGACGCCCGCATGGGTGAGGTCTACTGGGGGGCGTATCGCCTCGATGACGACGGGCTCATGTCGGCGCTCCAGGAGGAGACGGTGGCACCGCCCGAGCAGGTGCCTTGGCCCGCGGGGGCCGACTGGCTGGGCGTGGGCACGGGCTGGGCCAGCTACGCCGAGCGTTTGATTGCGGCCGGTGGGATGCGGCTGCGTGCCAACCAGGGGCACGCGCTACCCGATGCACGCGATATCGCCGCGCTGGCGGCACGGGCCTGGCACCGCGGCGAAGCGGTGGCGGCCACCGAGGCACTGCCCGTGTATCTCCGCGACCGCGTCGCCGACAAGCCGCGCCAGCGCTGATTCGCCCTGCCGCCGGCAGGCCGCGGCTTTCACTCGGCGGCGGCGAATGGCGGCTTGCGTGCGAGCAACGCGTCGAGGAGTGCGACCTCGCCATCGGTGTGATTCGCCGACGGGGCTTTCTCGATGCGCCGATCCGATGGCCCCTCGGTACGGATATAGCGCGCCTCGTGATGCGTCGACCGGATTGTCTCCGCCCGATCGGGCTGGTCCTTCGGCTGCACCCGCGCCTCGCCGTAGCACGTGCATACGTAGGCCTGATCGCGGGCGGCCTCGAGGTAGATGCCCGTGCCGCGGATACCGACGGTGGCGGTCGGTGTCTCCGCCGTGACGCTCGCGCCCGCCTCGCGGACACCAAAGGTTGAGATCACCTTGCCGGTGACGGCACGCAAGCCACTGACTACGTCGTCGATCACCTCCTCGGCGACCGACGCCTCGCCATCGCCCGCGCTGCGTGCACGCGGGACGAGCTCGAGCCGGGTGTTCTCGCGCGCAAGAAACGCATCGGGGCCGACCGCGAAGACGAGCTCGCTGTCGGAGCCGGTCTCGATGGTCGCGTCGGCCGGGATCAGCGTGTCGGTGTAGACGGTCTGGCCGTTGACACGAACCCGGCCGCGGCGCCGGAAGACGGATGGGCCGGGGCCGAATCGGCGCGGCCAGCGACCTGACGGCGTCCCAGCGGGGTGGTTCACGCTCGATTCGGCGGAGCCGCCGCGATCGGGCAGCCATAGCCCGCCGGATGCCACCGCCCCGAGTCCCAGCGCGCGAATAAGGAAACGCCGCCGCGGATCATCGGGATCAGGCGACGGCATGGGGTGGGCAGGGTGGAAGGGACGCATGGGCACTCCCGGGCTGTCGCAGGGTCTGGCGTGCTGCAACTGCTATGCCAGCGGCCACGCGCCTGGCGCCGGGGCCGGCCGTTCGAGGGGATCAGCCTTGTCGAAGTTGCCGTTGGTTTGGATCCGCCTCCATGGCTTTCAGAATCGGTTCTTCCACTCGCGCAGCACGCTGAAGACCTCGCTGCGCTCGTTCAAGCTGCGCCCCGCCCGGGCCTCGGCCGCCGACCAGACTGCGGGCTCGTCGCAGCGCAGGAACGGATTGGTGTCGCGTTCGCTGGCCAGCTCGAAAGGCAGCGTGGGCTCACCGGCGTCACGGCGGGCCTTGGCCCAGGTCTCGCGCTCGCTGATGGCGTCGTTGTCGGGCTCGACGGCCCGCGCGAAGGCGAGGTTCTTGAGGGTGTACTCGTGCCCGCAGCAACCCTTGGTCGCGTCGGGCAATGCCGCCAGGCGATCCAGCGAGTCGAGCATCTGTGGCGCCGTCCCCTCGAAGACGCGGCCACAGCCGCCGGCGAACAAGGTATCGCCGCACAACGCCGCACCCCCGCCGTGATAGCTGATGTGGCCCGCGGTATGACCGGGTGTATCGATGATGTCGAAGGTGACACCCAGGGCGTCGACCCAGACGCGATCGCCCCCGCCGACCGTCTGGGTGACGCCGTCGACGCGCTCGGTCGCGGGGCCATAGACGGGCACCTGGGGGTACTGCGACGCGACCTCGGCGAGGCCGCCGACGTGGTCGCCGTGGTGGTGCGTAATGAGGATCGCGACGGGCGCGAGGCCATGGCGTTCAATCGCCTCGAGCACGGGCTTGGCATCGCCCGGATCGACGACGATGGCCTCAGGGCGGCCGGGCTGATGCAACAGCCAGATGTAATTGTCGGCCAGCGCGGCAACGGGGATGGGCTCGAGCATGGACCACGAACTCGTTGGATTGAGGTCGTATTCTAGCCCTCGCGCGGGTCGCGCCCAAGCGCACACGAGCCACGACAAGGGGAAACGGTGAGACCGGCGCGGCACATCACGCGGGGGCGGCTTGGCCCGGCTGTGTGATGCCGTCCTCGTGAATCCAGGCGTCGATGAGCTCGGCTGGGGTGATGTCGAAATAGATGTTGTAGGGCGTGATATTGCGCCCCCACGGGGCGTCCAGCTCTTGGGGGTCGGCCGCCTCGAGGTCGAACTGCGCACTCGTGTAGGGGGCTTTCTTGAAGCTCTCGCAGCAGACGTAGAACGGGATGTCGTGGCGGCGGGCGGCCATCGCGAGCAGGCAGGTCCCCGCCTTGTTCACCACGGCGCCATCGCGCAGTAGGGCATCGGCGCCGACCAGAGCCACGCTGGCGAATCGGGCGAAGTGCCCGATCTGGGCGTCGGTAATGAACCACACGGGCATGCAGAGGTGATCCAGATGCAGGGCTTGGCGGTGGCCCTCGAGGCCGGGGCGGGCCTCGGTCACGATGGCGTGCGCGCCCATCGGCGCGAGCTCGCGCAGCGTCGCTTGCGCGGTCGAGCTCAGGCTATGGGTGATGACGATCGCATCCTGGCCGATCAGGCGGGCCGCGCGCGCGGCTATTTCGTCGACCGCGCGCAGCGAGGTATCGGTGAGCTCCTGGGCGAACCGGGCGGCCGCGCGCCGGAAGGCCTCCATGTCCTCATCGGGCAGCCGGGCGACCTCGGTCGCCCAGCGCTCGACCAAGGTGTAGATCGGCGCCATGCTGGGGCGGGCGTACTGGAGCTCCTCGGCGAAATCGAGACAAGCACGTCGCAGCTCGTCGACATCGGTGGCCGAGCAGCTCGCGGCGAACTCGCCCAGGCTGTCGAGTGCTTGGCGTGCTAGCCGGCTCGCGCCATTGATGCGGTCATCGATGAGCTCGCGACGGTGGAGCCGGCGGAATTCCGCGTCGTCCATCCCCTGCTCCCGGGCGCCCGTGTCTGGTGCACGGTCGACTGCGGCTACTCGAGCCGTACTGCCTCGTCGATCGTGAACTCGAGATCGAGCTCGGGCACGCGCAAGACCACGCTGGCCGACAGCGCCTCGTCGCCGTTGAGTCGGCCGTCGTCGACGCGCTCGCGCACGGCCTTCTCGATCTCGCGCTGCGAGGTGATGCCCACCTTCTTGAGGAAGCTACGAATCTCTTTGTTGAACGTGTCTTCGTCCATCACCGGATCCTCGTCACGGGCCGCTAGGGTGAATGATAGCCGCTCGGACCGGGTTGTGCAGTAGCACTCACCGTTGATCGAGCCGACCGAACGGGCCGGGTGCGAGTGCCCGGGTGTGCTAGCCTCGCTCCATCACGCATGCGTTCGACGCGCCACTGCCGACGGCACGCGCGAGGCCGATGATTCAGATGCCGCGACCCAGCGTAGCGAGGTACCTGCACCGCTCGGCAATGGTTGCTGTCGCGATCGCACTGGCTTGCCCGGTTTCGATCGATGTGGCCGCGGGTGAGGCGGCGGTGGGCGTTCGTGACCGGCCGCTGCCCGAGCGTTGGTCGGCGACCCATCTCGACAATCCCGTCTTCGATGGACGCGTCTACGTGGTCGAGGCCGGGGTCGAGGAGGCACCCCCGGTGCTGCTGGTGCACGGACTGGGGCAAAGTGGCTACCAAGACTGGTGGGAGGTGATCGACGCGCTCGAGAGCGACTATCGGGTGGTCGCTCTCGATTTGCCCGGTTTCGGCCGCTCGGACGGTGTCACCGGCGAGCTATCGCCGCCGCGTTATGCACGGCTGCTCGAGTGGTTGCGTCGCGTGCGCGACCTCGAGCCCATACGCCTGGTGGGCCACTCCATGGGCGCCGCGGTGGCTTTGTACTACGCCGCGGCGTACCCGGAACGCGTCGAGCGTGTCGTGTTGGCCGACGTCGCCGGCGTCCTCCAGCGCGTGGCCTTCCTGCGTGGTGTATTGGCGGAGCAGCGCCTGAGCGACGGTCTGCCCGGGGCCCTGGGTGCGGGTGTGCGGAGCCTGCTGGGCCAGGCGAGCGCTGTCATGGAGCGCCTGGTTGTCTCTCGGGGATGGGATGGGGTCGAGATCCTGCGCCATAGCCAGACGGCCTGGGATGCACTGCTGTCGGATCGGCCCAACGCCAATGCGGCGCTTTCGCTGCTGCAGACCGACTTTTCCGGTGTCATCGATGCCTTCGACCAACCGGCAACCCTGATCTGGGGTGCGCGCGACGAGGTCACGCCGGTGCGCACGGGCTATATGCTGCGGGGGCGGCTACCCGCACGCGGGCCGCTGCTGGTGCGGGGCGCGGGCCACACCCCCATGCGCACGCATACGCAGGCGTTCATGGAGCATCTCCGGGCCGGCCTCGAAGGCACGCCACGCGAGCGGCCAGGTCAGCCCGAGAGTGTATCCGAGCCCCCCGATCTCGAGTGCGTCGGGGAGCGCGGGCGCACATTCTCCGGTCATTTCGATCGCGTGGTCCTGCGCGACTGCCCCGAGACCGAGCTCGTGGACCTGCGGGCACGCCGCATCCGAGCGGTGGGTTCGCAACGTGTGCGGCTGCGCCGTGTGATTGTCGATGGCGGCCCGCAGCCGGCGATCATCGCCCATGACAGCAATCTCACCGCGACCGACCTCGTCGCCCAGGGCGAACCCGCCGTTCGAATCGATGGCGGGCGTGTGGATATCGCCGGGGCGTCGTTGCGCGCGCGCGGAGCGGGCCTGCGGGTCGCGCGCGAGGCGACCGTGGTGTTATCGGTGTCCGATGTCGCGAGTGGGCAGCGCAACGGTTTCTTGCACGGAGCGACGCGCACGCGCGCCCGCGTCCTCGATGACGTGCCCGAACTGATCTCGCGTGGCGTCATCGACAAGCGTGCCGGCCGCTCGCGCGAGGGCGCAGGGATGGGCTCGGGGAATGGCGTCGGCGACGGTGGCGACTGAGCACGGGCCGTGCCCGCTCAGCTCTCGCCCGGACCGCCCATGGGCGGCGGATCGGCGGGTGCCTCGTGTTCCGGCGCCCCCACCGCTTCCAGAATGGTGGTGGGCGCGACGTTGCCGTGCGGGCCCCGCAGTAGGCCCTGGACGTAGGCCCGCGCACAGACGCGTTCACCCGCGATGAAGCGTTGCTCCAGATAGAACCACTTGTCGTCCCACGACAGCGCACGCGTGGCCAAGCGAAAGCGCTGGAACGGGCGCAACGGGTGCAGGTATTCGATCGATACCCGCCGAACCAGGGGGAACCAGCCGTGGCGCCGCGCGGCTTGGCCGATGCCGGTACGCATCATCAGGGCGAGGCGCCCGATGTCCATGAGGCTGAGATAGCGGCCGTTGTTCATGTGGCCCAACAGATCGATATCGGTGGGCAACACCCGCATCCCGAGCGCGACCTCGTCGGTGATAGCGGCGGGCTCGCCACCGCGCATGCGCCAGAGCAACGCCAGCATACGAAACCAGAGATTCATGCGTCCCTCCGATCATCTCGACGGCGCGCGAGACTACCAAGTGCCCGTGGTCGACGCAGCGGTTACAAGGCCATATCGTCATCCCCGGCTGCATCGCCGTCGTCGTCCGGGGGGTGGATCTCGGTGAACAGATCGTCGAGCTCGCCCGCCATCGCCAACGCTCGCGGAGGATCCGGTGTAGAGGGTCCCAGGGCCGAGTGACGATTCGGTGACGGCAACGGCTTGGGGCCCGACCTGGCGGCCACGGCGTCAGCCGCGCACGCCCAGCTTCGCGAGCAACTCCACGAACCGGGCCCGCTCGATGGTTTCCGCGCCCAGGCTCTCGAGGTGGGGTGTCGGTAGTTGGCAGTCGATCAAATCGAAATCGCCGCAGGTAGCAACGGCGTGCAAAGCGACCTTGGAGGCATCGGCCTGGCGACTGAACATGGATTCGCCAAAGAATACCCGGCCCAGCTGAACGCCGTAGACGCCGCCCGCGAGTGCACCCCCGCGCCAGCACTCGAACGAGATCGCGTAGCCCTCGCGATTGAGCTCGCAATAGGCCTCGATCATGGGTGGCACAATCCAGGTGCCGGGGCTGCCCGGGCGCGGCTCGGCACAGCCCTGGATAACCGACTCAAAGTCTGCGTTGCGTGTCACCTCGAAGCGCCGCTGGTTGAGGGTGCGGCGCAGACTCCGGGAGACATGGAAGCGCTCCGCGAAGATGACGCAGCGCGGGTCGGGTGCCCACCAGAGGATGGGCTCACCTTCGCCGAACCACGGGAATATGCCGTGGCGGTAGGCCGCCAGCAGGCGCCGGGGGCGCAAGCTGCCGCCGACCGCGAGCAAGCCATTCGGTGTTTCCGCGGCCGTATCGACCGATGGGAACGGCACATAGTCGTCGGGCGGAAGTAGCGCGACCGGCATCGTGCCCTGCCCAGCAGGTTGGCGTGGGTGTGTAGTGCACGCGCAACGGCGATGGCACCGTTTCACGCGCTTCCGGGCGATCGTAGCGTAGCAATGGCGACTTGGCGTGCGCCAAACGGGGCGCTCGGCCAGAGGCGGGGAGGAATGATGGCTTCGCTGACGCACGCGCGCTGGCGTCGGCTGCTCGCGGCGGCGATCGCGGTCGCCCTCTTGTGGTGGCTGGCGTCCGAGTTGCTACCGGCCGATTTGCGCTCACCCACCGATTTGGCGCGCCGCCTCAGCGCGTTGGGGATGGCGGGGCCGGCCCTGCTGATGGGGCTGATGATCCTGGCCGTGCTCGTTGGCCCGGTGCCGACGTTGCCGGTCAGCGTTACCGCTGGCGTGGCCTTCGGCCCGCTGTGGGGCACGATCTACGCCGTTGTTGGTGCGGCACTCGGGGCCATGGCGGCATTCTGGATTGCCCGTTTCGGCGGGCGCGGCGTCGTCGCGCCGCTGCTGCGCGGCCATACGGCGTTCTGCCCGACCTGCAGCGATCGCATGCTCTTCGCGCTCGTGTTCCTCGCCCGGCTCGTGCCGATCGTCTCGTTCGCTTTGGTGAGTTACGGCGCGGGCCTGACGGCGATGTCGGCGCGCGCGTTCGCCGTGGCGACGATCCTCGGCATGATCCCCATGACGCTCGCCTATGTGGTGTTGGGCGCCAGCTTGACGCTCTCGCCGTGGGCGTATGGTCTGGGCGCAACGGTCGTCGTGGCCATGCTTTTGCTCGGTCCGTACGCCCTGGAGCGCTTCATGCCGGAGCGCTGGGCCCGTCTCAAGGCCCGCATGCACTGAGACTCAGTCGGTGTCGCGCTTGAACGGCGACAGGCCCTCGAGCTCGTTGAAGTGCTCGCCGAGGACGGCGCGCTCGCGCTCGACGTGATCGGCGATGGCCTCGCGAAAGCCCGGGTGGGCGATCCAGTGAGCCGAGTGCGTCCATGTCGGCAGGAACCCGCGCGGGATCTTGTGCTCGCCCTGGGCCCCGGGCTCGTAGCGTGCCAGGCCGTGCTCGATGGCGTGCTCGATGCCTTGGTAGTAACAGGCCTCGAAGTGGAGGCTGTGGTAGGCCTCGTCGCAGCCCCAGTAGCGCCCGTACAAGGTGTCGCCGCCCTGCGCCAGGATGGCCCCGCCGATCGCCGAGTGGCCGTCGTAGGCGAGGACCACCAGGAACTGCTCGCCCATCGTTGCGCCGACCTCCTCGAAGAACGCGCGCGAGAGCACGGGGATGTTCCACTTGCGCTCGAACGTGGTCGCGTAGAAGTGGTGCGCGAGGCCCCATTCGGTTGCGGTCATCTCGTCGCCCCGGCGGCGCACGAGCTCGATGCCTTGTTCACCGACACGCCGGCGCTCGCGGCGCAGTTTCTTGCGCTTGCGGCTGCTCAGCCGGTCGAGGAAGTCATCGAAGTCGCGATAGCCCGGATTGGTCCAGTGGTACTGGATATCGTCGCGCACGATGAGCCCGCTCGCGCGCAGGCGCGTCAGATCCGCGGCGGCCGGGAACAGCCAGTGCATGCTCGACACACCCAGCTCGCCGGCATGGGCGTGGACCGCCTCGATGAGTGCCTGCGCGGTCGCTGCTTGGTCGTGGCCCGGCGCGACCAGCACCCGCGGCCCGGTGGCCGGAGTGAAGGGCGCCGCGGCGACCAGCTTGGGGTAGTAGGCAAGGCCGTGGCGCTCGTAGGCGTGCGCCCAAGCGAAATCGAAGACGAATTCGCCGTAGGAGTTGCCCTTGAGGAAGGTGGGCGCCGCCGCGGCGATCGCGCCCGTCGCGTCACGGCCGACGAGGTAGTAGGGCAGCCAGCCGAACTGGCGGCTCAGGGCCCCGTGCCGCTCCAGGGCGACGAGGAACTCGTGACGCAGGAACGGAAAGGGGCCGACGAGGGTATTCCAGGCGTCGGCGTCGATGCCCTCGAGGCTGCGGTGGACCTCCAGCTGCATGGCGCCGCGCCCGAATGGGATCGGTCAGGCCGCTCGATCCTTGGCCTGCTCGGCCAAGTAGCGCTCGGCATCTAACGCGGCCATGCAGCCCGTGCCCGCCGATGTCACCGCCTGGCGATAGACGTGATCGGCGACATCGCCCGCCGCGAACACGCCCGGGATGCTGGTCGCGGTGGCGTTGCCGTGCAGCCCGCTCTGGACGATGATATAGCCGCCCTTCATCTCCAGCTGCCCCTCGAACAGGCTGGTGTTGGGCACGTGGCCGATGCCGAGGAACATGCCCATCACGGCGATGTCCTTGCGCTCGCCCGTGTGGTTGTTCGCCAGGCGCAGGCCCGTCACGCCCATCTGATCGCCCAGCACCTCCTCGACCTCGTGGTGCCACTCGAAGCTAAGCCGCCCCTCGCGCTCGTACGCGAAGAGCTCGTCCTGGAGCACGGCCTCGGCACGCAGCTGATCCCGGCGGTGGACCACGGTGACGTGGTGCGCCAGGTTGGCCAGATACAGGGCCTCCTCGGCCGCCGTATTGCCGCCGCCGATGACGGCGACGTCCCGATTCTTGTAGAAGAACCCGTCACATGTGGCGCATGCGGAGACCCCGCGGCCTTTGAAGCGCTCCTCCGACTCCAGGCCGAGATATTGCGCTGTCGCACCGGTGGTGATGATCAACGCATCACAGGTGTAGGCCCCGCTGTCACCCTCGAGATAGAACGGGCGCCGGGACAGGTCGGCCTTGTGAACGTGGTCGTTGACGATCGCCGTGCCCAGGCGCTCGGCATGACGCTGCATGCGCTCCATGAGTTCCGGGCCCTGCAGATCGTTGTTATCGCCCGGCCAGTTGTCCACGTGGGTGGTGGTGGTGAGCTGGCCGCCGGGCTCCATGCCCGTGATCAGCACGGGCTCGAGGTTCGCACGCGCCGCGTAGACGGCCGCTGTGTAGCCGCCCGGGCCCGAGCCCAGGATGAGCAAACGGCAATGCTGGGGGTCGCTCATGTATAATCTCCCGGATGTGACGCCGGCCGCTGCAGCGAGGGCCGGCAATCTTACGTAGCGGCCGCGCCCCGGTAAACCGCGCCTGCTCGCGCAGGGAGCGCCGCCGTGCATTGAGCGGGGTACAGCGCATTGGCGCAGGCGAAGAAGCAGCGGCAAGCCGAGGGCCCTCCGCCGATCGCCCGCCACGTCCACCGAGCTCTGCGCGAAGGCGCGCTCTACGTTCTGTTGGCCGTCGCCGCGTATTTGCTGATCGCCCTGGTGACTTTCAATCCCGCCGACCCGGGGTGGTCGCATACCGGCTCGGCCGGTCACGTGGCCAATGCCGGCGGCCGCGCCGGTGCCTGGTTCGCTGACGTGACCCTGTATCTGCTGGGCTACGTCGCCTATCTCCTGCCCGTGATCGTCGCCTGGTCGGCCTGGCTGGTGTTTCGCGGGCCGGCTGCCCAGGCGCGGGGCGCAGCGCTGCGCTTTCACATGCTGCGCTGGGCGGGCTTCGCGGTCACCGTCTTGGCCGCCTGCGGGCTGGCCTCGCTCCATTTCGCCGCTGTGCCCGAGACCCTGCCCATCGGTGCCCAGGCCGGCGGTGTGCTCGGCGCGATGCTGGGAGACCAGGTGGTGCGTGTGCTGGGCATGCTGGGAGGCACGTTGCTGTTGCTCGCGCTGTTCCTCGCCGGGGCAACCCTGGCGACAGGGCTGTCGTGGTTCGACGTCATGGATGGCGTAGGGGCGTTGACCCTACGCGCGGTCACATGGCTGCGCCGCGGCCTGGCGGTCCTGCGCGAGCGCCTGCAGGCGCGGCGTGCGCGGCGCCAGCGCCAGGGCACTGTGACCCAGCATACCGGGGATCAAAAGGGCGCAAAGAGTGCCAAGAAAAAGACCGCCGCTAAGAAAAAGGCCGCGCCCAAGATCGAGCCCACGGTTGACGCGCCCGAGGAGAGTGCGCGGGCGCAGAAGGACAAGCAGATCCAACTGTTCGAGCCCCCCGCCGACAGTGCCCTGCCGCCGCTGACTTTGCTCGACGCCGGCCGGGATGATGGCGGCGGCTACTCGGAAGAGTCGCTGGAGGCGATGTCACGCCTGCTCGAGCACAAGCTCGACGACTTCAAGGTCTCCGCCGAGGTCGTCGCCGTCCACCCCGGCCCCGTGATCACCCGCTTCGAGCTCCAGCCGGCCGCCGGTGTGAAGGTGAGCTCGATTACCAACCTGTCGAAGGATCTCGCCCGTGCGCTGTCGGTGGTCAGTGTGCGCGTGGTCGAGGTGATCCCCGGCAAGTCGACAGTCGGTCTGGAGATCCCGAACGAGCATCGCCAGATGGTGCGCTTGTCGGAGGTCCTGCGCTCGAAGGCCTACGACCAGGCGAAATCGCCGCTGACCTTGGCCCTGGGCCACGACATCAGTGGCGCGCCGGTGGTCGCCGATCTGCAGCGCATGCCGCACCTACTCGTCGCCGGCACCACCGGCTCGGGCAAGTCCGTGGCCGTCAACGCGATGCTGCTCAGCCTGCTCTACAAGGCCCTGCCCAAGGACGTGCGGCTGATCCTCATCGACCCGAAGATGCTCGAGCTCAATGCCTACGACGGCATACCGCACCTGCTCGCGCCCGTCGTCACGGACATGAACGAGGCGGCCAATGCGCTTCGCTGGTGTGTCGGCGAGATGGAGCGCCGCTACAAGCTGATGGCCTCGCAGGGGGTCCGCAACCTGGCGGGCTATAACCGCAAGGTGCAAGAGGCGATCGATCGGGGCGAGCCCATCCGCGATCCCTACTACGATCCGGCCAAGGCCGCCGATCCCGAGGCGCCGGCGCCCATCCTCGAGCCCATGCCCTATCTCGTCGTCGTCATCGACGAGTTCGCCGACATGATGATGGT
>CAYUKN010000048.1:0-17444 GCA_964445325.1 uncultured Ectothiorhodospiraceae bacterium | reverse complement strand
GCGACGCCGTCGGGCGCGAGGAACTGCGCGCGCACGCCCAGGGGCTCGATGTGGCTGGCGGCCTCGCGTGCGTGAGCGAAGCGCCGCGCGTCGCGGAAGATCTTGAGGGTGCCGGGCTGGGCGGCGTCGAAAGCGATCCCCGTCGCCGAGGCGAGCTCCTGGGTCAGGCCGCGCGACCATACGGCCAAGCGCGTGTTGCGCTCGGTTACCGCCTCGCGACGCGCGCGCCGACAGTGCCACAGAAAGCGCAATCCCCAGCCCGTCATGCGCGGTAGGCGCCCCGCGCGCAGCCGCAGCGCGCTGTCGCGCTGGACCAGCGAGCGCGCCAGCTGCGCCACCGCCGCCGGATTGTTCCACGGCTCGGCGTGGCCGGCATGCAGGATCCCGCCGTTGGCATGGCTGCCCTCGGCGGCCAGCTCGCTGCGGCGGTCCACGATGGTCACAGCGTGGCCGGCCTCCAGTAGGTAGTAGGCGGTCACCACCCCCATGAGGCCGCCCCCGACGATCACGACTCGCACGCGTACTCCTTCGTCTGGCTACCGGCTGCGATGGCGCCGTCGCAGCCTGCGTTCAGCCCGCCGCCTCGAGGCGGGCGTAGACATCGGCCTCGTGGACGCTGTCGTTGTGCTGGCGGGCGAGGCCGGCGGCGGTATGATCGGCGTCATTGCGCGCGGCCGGATCGGCGCCGGCATCGAGCAGTGCAGCGACCATCCACGGATTGTCGGTGTGCTGCGCTGCGATCATCAGCGGGGTATCGCCGGTGTCGGTCCGCGCGTCCACGGCCGCCCCCGCCGCGACGAGCGCCTGCACCACCGCCGGATTGGTGTTGTCCTGCGCGGCGTACCCCAGCGCCGTCCAGCCGGCGCGATCACGCGCGTCGACAGCGGCGCCCGCGGCGATCAATGCCTCGATCACGGCGGGGGCGGGATTGTGCTGCGCCGCCGCCATCAACACGGTCCAGCCATTGGCGTCGGCGGCGTCGACGTCGGCGCCGGCGTCGACCAGCACATCGATCATGCCGGGCGCGTCGCTGTATTGCGCCGCCAGTAGCAGCGCCGTCGCCCCGTCGCCGGCACGCGCGTCGACGGCCGCGCCGGCATCGATGAGCGCCTCGGCGACCGCCGGATTGGGATTGTCCTGCGCCGCCAGCATCAAGGGCGTCGCCGCCCGCCCATCCAGGCGCGCCGAGACATCCGCTCCGGCCTCGATCAGGCGCGCCGTGATCGCCGCGCGCCCGTTGTGCTGGGCCGCGAGCATCAGCGGCGTCCAACCGCCCGGTGCCTCGGCATCGACGGCCGCACCCGCGGCGACCAAGGCCTCGATCACGGCGGGCCGCTGGCTCAACGACGCCGCCACCATCAATGGGGTGGCGCCCTTGGCGTTGCGCGCGTCCACGGATGCGCCATCGGCCAGGGCCGCCTCGACCGCGCCGGCGTCGCCCGCGCCGGCCGCCTGGAACAAGGCCCCTGCCTCGCCGGCGTGTACCGCCGGCGTCAGTATCAGCGCCGTGGCGACCCATAGCGCGCGCGTTCTCGCCCATGCCCTCATCGCTTCGCTCCGTGGATGCTCATGAGCACCGGCCCACAGGGTAGCACCCTGGCTGGGCCCGCCTCGGCGGCGATCGCCGCGCGCCTATTCGGCCACCGCCGTACTGGTCACCGGGGTGGCGTGATTGCCCCAGCTGCGACGGATATAGCTCGTGATCGCGGCGATCTCGCGATCATTGAGCTGCGGGAATGGCGGCATGCCGTGGGGATAGGGGTGGCCCTCGGTCGCCGCCGGATAACCGCCTTCGCGGATCATGCGGATGACGTTGGCGGGGTCGGGGAGGGTCACGGTCCGATTGCCCGCCAGCGCCACCGCGCCCCCGGAGCCCTCGCCCGCCTCGCCATGGCAGTCGGCGCAATGCACGCCATAGAGACGCTGCCCCGTCGCCATCTGGCGCTCGAGGGCGGCCTTGGACGGACGGATCGGGGCGCGCTGCCCCGTGACCGCGGTGTCCGGCAGTGCCTGCAGATAGGTCGCCATGGCGCGCGCGTCAGCGCTGGAGAGGTGCTGCAGGCTCTCGAAGACGACGCCGGCCATGGGCCCGAGCATGGTCCGATCCCCGAGCTTGCCGCTGCGCAGAAAGCGCGCGCCGCGCGCGACCGACAACCCCTGCAGCCCCGCCTCGTCGACGCTGTGCAACGACGGCGCATACCAGCCGTCGACGTGGCCGCCCGGCGCAGTGGCGGCCGCGCGCGTGGCGCCGAAGCCATTGCGCTGCTTGTGGCAGCCGCTGCAGTGGCCCAGGCCCTCGACGAGGTAGCGCCCCCGCGCCCAGTCCGCGCCTCGCCCCTGGGCGGGCTCGAGCCCGCCCGGCTCGAAGAACGCCCACTGCCAGACATTGACCAACCAGCGCATACCGAACGGGAAATCGAGCGCGTGCGGATCCGCCTCCTGCTCGACGGGCTCGGTCGCTTGGAGATACGCGTAGACGGCGTCGACGTCCACGGGGCGCGCGTGGGTGAAGCTGGGGTACGGACAGGCCGGATACAGCGGGGCACCGTCGGCGCGCCGCCCGCCCAGCAGGGCCGCACGGAAGGCGTCGCGCGACCAATCGCCGATGCCGGCGTCGGGATCGGCCGTGATATTGGGCGTGGTGAACTCACCGAAGTCGGTCTCGAGACGTCGCCCGCCGGCCAGGTGCTCTCCCCCCGGCCGGGTGTGGCAGCCGCTGCAGTTGGCCACGCGCGCCAGGTAGGCCCCGCGCTCGACCGCCTCCGGGCCCAGGTCGGTGTCCACGGCGTCGACGCGCTCGGCCACCGGGCGGCTCACCCCGAGCGCCACCACGGTACTGCCGGCCACCAGCGCCACAGCCACCCCGGCGAGCCAAGCCCTGCGCCCGCGCGCCATCGTCACGGCTGTGGTGCGGTCACGCTGCCGCACGCCATGGGCGGATCGGGGATGGGCTCGGCGCGCGGGCGCGTATCCTCGGGCAGCGGGCGCGAGGCAAGCCAGGCCGCCACGGCCTCGATGTCACGCTCGCTCATGCGCTCGGCGATCCGGGCCATGCAGTCGGGGGCGACTGCGCGGCGTTGGCCCGTGCGCCAGTTGCCCAGCTGGGCCACGATGTAGTGCCGGGGCAACCCGATCAGGCCGGGCGTGTTGGGCTGCACCCCGGCCAGGCGCTCGCCGTGGCACGACTGGCAGGCCGGGATGTCGCGGCTCGGGTCCCCCGAGCCCACCAGCTCGGCGCCGCGCTCGCGCACGCCCTCACGCGCCGGCGGCTCGGCGGGCTCGGGGTAGGGCGGCTCTTGGTCGGCGAAGTACTCGGCGATCGCCGCGAGGTAGCGCTCGTCGAGGTGCGCGACCATGCGATTCATTGCCTCGTATCGGCGGCGATGGGCGCGGAAATTGACGAGCTGATTGAACAGATAGCCGGCCGGTTTGCCCTGGATGCGCGGCACGTAACCGTCGTCGATCTCGATGGCCTCGTCGCCGTGGCAGGCCGTGCAGGCACGCAGCCGCTCGGCCATGCCTTCGCCATCCGGCGCCGCGAGCGCCGGCATCGCTCCAAGCGATATCAGCACCGCGATCGCGGCCCCGTGGAGCAGCTCAGTGGACAAGCGAATGGCTGGAATCACGCTGTCTCGGTTCGATGCCCGCGACTCGGGCGATTCGTGGGCGCACGGCGGACCGGCTCAGCGCGCACGTGAGCTCGCACTGTGCAGGATCCCGCCGAGCCAACCGAACATGGCGCACCATCCCAGCCAGAAGGCCACAGCACGCCCTCCCCTGTAGTCGGGCACGAGGGCGCACATGACCACCAGTATCAACGCGGCGCCGGTCAGCGCGCTCAGCATCGCATGGATCTTGGGATGGTCCTCGACCATGTTCGCGCTCTGGTGGCCCGCGAATGTGGGCACGACCAGCCCCAGCGTCGCCGCCAACAGATAAAGTGTCGTTTCGAGCACGGCCGTGCCCGCTATAATGGGCAGCTCACCCAGGCCGCTCGACAACGCCATCCATACGACATAGCCCGCCATGACGATCGAGGCGCCGCGGGCAACGGATCGGCCTTCGATCGCGATGACCATATCGCCCTCCTTCCCCGGGGCACGGTTCGAGGGCCCCTCCTGGCGCCACGCGCGCCGGCGCGTTCGGGCGAGCCACCGCGGCTCGGCCGTCGGCGCCGGGGCCATGGCTCACGCCTTGCGGATGGTACACGTTGGACAGCGGCTGCGGTCGCGCGCGTTCCGCAGCCGCCGGTCAGTCATCGCGCCAGGGCTCGAGGAAGCGCCCCCGCAGCAGGCGCCGGCGCCCGCGCCGCCACCATCCGGGCAGGATCCGCTCGTGCCAGCGCACCTCGATCCAAAGCAGGGTCTCGATCGGCAGCCCATAGACGGGCTCGTCATCGTCGGGATCGAGTGCGAGCACGCGGCGGTACAACGGCCCCGGCCTGAGCGGGCAATCGACCTCCGTCGCGCGCGACTCGCCCGGACCCAGGCGCTCGCAGAGCCGTTCCCGGCAACCGGCGCTCGCCGGCACCACGGCTGCCAGGCCGTGGGCACATACCGCGGGCGGCGCGGGACGCACGTCGACCCGGGGCTCACCCAGCGCTTTGCCGCCGCGATTGGTCACCTCGATCCCTAAGCGCGCGCCGGCCGGCGTGGCGATCGGCGTCACCTCGATGCGGACATCACCCCGCCGTGCGGGCCAAGCGCCCCAACCATTGCTCATCGCCACCTCACATCCGGCCACTCCCCATTGACTTGGCGACGACACCCGCTCTTGACGCTCGTCAATGCCACCCGCGAGTACCCGCGCCATGCTACACGCGCCGAGGCGAGGAAATGATATGGCCGCCACCGACACGACAACGCCGTTGCTGCTCCAAGCCGCGTTTCGCCCGTTTTTCCTGTGCGCCGGCATCGCCGCGCTGGTGGTGATGCTGCGGCTCGTCGCCGTGCTCACGGGGTTCGGCTCGGCCCCGGCCATGGGCCCGTTCGCCTGGCACGGCCACGAGATGCTGTTCGGCTTTGTCGCCGCGGCGATCGCAGGCTTCCTGTTGACCGCGGTAGCCAATTGGACCAATACACCGCCGATCAGCGGCGCTCCCGTGGCGGCACTGCTCGCGCTGTGGCTGGTCGCCCGCATCGACCTGTGGGATGGCATGGCCACGGGCTGGGGCTTGTCCGCCGACATCGCGTTCCTGCCGGGCGTGGCCGCGATCGCGGCTGCGCGCATCGGTTGGCCCGGGCGCCTGCGACAATGGCTGCCGGTGCTGGCAGTGCTCGCGATCGCGCTGGGCAACGCGGCGTGGCACGCGAGCGGCCACCTCGCGTGGCTCCAGGCCAGCGCGATCCTCGAGGTCACCACGCTGGCGATCGCGCTGCTGATCGCCGTCATCGGTGGCCGCATCACGCCCGCGTTCACACGCAACCGATTGCGCGCACAAGAGCGCGAGCCGGCCCCGCGCGACGACGACGTGCGCGACTGGCTGGCCCTCGGCGCCAGCGCGGCCGTGCTAGTGACCGCCGCCCTATGGCCGCCAGCGGCTGCGCCGCTGGCGGGAATCGCCGCCGTCGCCCACGCGGCCCGGCTCTACGGCTGGCGCGCCACCCGCGTGGCGGGCGAGCCGCTGCTGCTGGTGCTGCACATCGGCTACGCGTGGCTCGCGCTGGGCTACGCCATCTACGCGCTCGCGCCCATGCTCGCCGGCTGGAGCGACACGCTCGCACTGCACGGTCTGCTCGCCGGGGCCGTGGGCACCATGACACTGGCCGTGATGAGCCGGGCAACGCTGGGCCACACGGGGCGTGCTCTTCGTGCCGGTGCCACGCTGGCGAGTGCATTCGTCGCGGTGCAGTTGGCGGCGCTCGTGCGCCTGGCCGAGCCCTGGTTCGGCAGCACCACATGGGCCGCGGCGGGCCTGCTCTGGAGCGTCGCGTTCGCGATTTTCATCGGGTACTGTGGTCCGATGTTGGTTCGCCCGCACATCGCAACCCGGCGATGACACCGACATCAGCACGACCCGTCGAACCCACTCGACGGTGCCAACAAAGGACGTCTTATGGGCTCCAACAGCGACTGCTCGGTTATCGATCTCGATGCCCTGCGCCGCTCGTGCGCGGACTGCTCCCTGCGCACGCTGTGCCTCCCGGCGGGCGTCGATCTCAGCGAGCTCGACCGCCTCGACGAGGTCGTGCAGCGCCCTTCGCCGCTGGCACGCAACCAGCACCTGTTCCACACGGGCGAGCCCTTCCGATCGATCTTCGTCATCCGCAGCGGCTCGCTCAAGACCGCCCAGTACAGTGGCGACGCGGACGTGCAGATCATGGGCTTCCATCTGCCCGGCGAAGTCGTCGGCCTCGATGCCATCGCATCGGGCCAGCATTGCTGTGAGGCGATCGCGCTCGAGCGCACCAGCGTGTGCGCGCTACCGATGCGTGCGATCGAGCGCACGGCGGCGCAACTCCCGTCGCTGCAGCGCCAGCTGCACCGGATCATGAGCCGCGAGATGGGCCACGATCGGGTCCACGTCGCCGCGCTCGGGCGTCGGGCGGCCCGCGATCGCCTGGCGCTGTTCCTCTACGATTTGTCGCAACGGCTGGTCCAGAGCGGGCACTCGGGCACGGCCTTCCGCCTGCCCATGTTGCGCGAGGACATCGCCAACTACCTCGGGTTGGCGCTCGAGACGGTGAGCCGTCTGCTCAATCAGCTCGCCGAGGAGGGCCTGGTGAGCATCGACCGGCGCCAAATCCGTATCGAGCACCCCGACGGGCTCGCCAGTCTCGCGGGCCAGGCCCCTGACGAGCCGCCCGAGCCACGGGCGCAGCGCTGAGGGGAATCAGCGTGCGGGCCACCGCGGCACGTCGGCGGGAACCAGGCTACGCCAAGCCCCGGTGCCATGGCCCCGCAGCTTGGCGTGCCTCGGGCCAAGGACGGCCGCTCAGGGCCCGCCGACACTCCAGAGCGTGCAGTCGATCCGCCGTAGCCGCAGCGCCGCTGCATCGTTGGCACCGCCGAAGGCGGTGATCTCGGGCTCACCCGCCCTGTGGTCGGTCAGGCCGAGCTCGCGAACGGCGGCTGCGTAGCTCGCGTACAACTCGACGGTGGGCCCCAACCCCTGGCGATCGCGATCGAGCGCGCGCGCGACCCGACGGCCCATGACGGGCAGGTAACCCGGCGACAGGAAATGCAGCAACAACGACGGCACGGTCACCGAGCCGGCTGCGACCCCGAGGGCCCGGCGGGCCTGCTCGACGGCGGTGCGCACCCCCTCGTCACCCGCGTCCGCTTCCTCGTAGCCGGCGATGGCGTCCATCAGGTCGGCGAGGGCTTGGGGATCGCGGCCCGAGCCCGCCTCGAGCAGCGGGACCGGGGTGGTGGCGAACACCGTGGTGTCCGGGTACCAGGCCTCGACACCGAGGGCAAGCGCCTTGGCGGTGCGCTGCACCGCCGCCGACGAACCGGCCTGGCGCAGCGCTTGGCCGGCGCTCGTCATGTCGCCATAGGTGGTGTCTCGCAGGACGTTGCCCGAGTTTTCACGCACGGGCGCCGTCTGCGCAAGGCGTCGTATGGTGTCTTTGAGCGTTTGGGTATCGGGCATCGTTCCTCCTCGCTAGCGATGGTGTTCGTTCGTGCGTGCTGTTGTTGCGACGGGCACGAAGCCAGCCGGACGGGCAAAGCGGCGCTGGCGCACGGGCCGGGCGAAACGCATGATGCCATGCCCGGCCGGCGAAAGCCGCCCCCGCCGTGCAGCCCCGAGCGGGCCGCCGAGCGCGCGCTGGCGAGGGCGTGCGCGGTCACACCCGAGGGGCTACAATGGGGCCAATCGATCAGCGGCCGAGGCAGCGGGCATCGCGACGACACCGGAAAGCTATGCCGGGGCAGTGGCCACGCTCGCCGAGCGCGCATACGAGGCGAGCGCCGGCGGCGAGGCCTGCGCGCGTGTGTTGTTGAGCGCAAACGACGCGTGGCAATGGGGCTTCACCGCGGGCGATCTCGCGCGCATGGAGCCGCGATACCTCGAGGCAGCGCTGATCGTCCTGCGTGGCAGGGCATATCTGGGCCCGCCGCCGACCGGGGCGGCCGCGGCCGAGACCACCCAGGCCGCCTATTTCGAGGCCCTGGCGCGGCACTGGCGTCCCGGGACCATCAAGCCCGGCGCCGGTAGCGGCGGCTACCCATGACGTCGATGCAGCCGACAGCCGCCAACGGGAGATGCCCTCAATCATGACGCGTGCCGCCGTGACCCCCGACCAGTACACCGAGGCGATCGGGCGCCTCGCCGCGACGGCGACCCAGACCACCGGAGCGGGCGAAGCCGCGGCCCGGATCCTGCTGAGCGCTTACGATTACGCCGAGTGGGGCTTCGACGCCGGCGATCTGGCGCGCTTGACCCCCGAGGACCGCGACGCGGCGCTCACCGTGCTGCAAGGTTGCGCCGAGCTGGGCGAGCCGCAGCACTATGCCCCGCCGCGCACCGATGACCCGCCCGAGCAGCTGTTCCGCGAGCTGTGGAATATCTGGCGCGGCACCGACCAGGAAATGGCCAGCTGATCGCGCCATGGCGATGGTCCCGGCGGCGCTGGCCTGCTGGCGGATGCGCGGCCTTGGCCGGGGGCGGCCACCGTGACCGCCTCGCGGGGCACGCGTAGAATGGCGTCTCCCCGCTGCCCGCCCGAGCACGAATGCCATGGCCGATCTGAACCCGCAACAGCGTGCCGCCGTGCGCCACGTGGGCACCCCACTGCTTGTGCTCGCCGGCGCGGGCAGCGGCAAGACGCGCGTGATCACGGCCAAGATCGCCCATCTCGTCGAGCAGGTTGGCCTCTCCGGTCACGGCGTGTTCGCGGTCACCTTCACCAACAAGGCCGCGCGCGAGATGAAGACGCGCGCGAGCCAGTCGCTGTCGGCCGACGCCGCGCGCGGGATCTCGGTCTCGACATTCCATACGCTCGGTCTACGCCTGCTGCGAAGCGACGGTCACGCGCTGGGTTATCGTCGCGGCTTCACGATCATGGACGCGACCGACAGCCTGACCGCGATCAAGGAGCTCGTACGCGGCGAGGGTGCCGGCAATCTGGGCGACGAGGACGAGCTGCGCAGCGTGATCAGCCGCTGGAAGAACGACTTCGTCACCGCCGAGCAGGCCCCGGAGGTCGCCGGCGACGAGCTCGAGCGCCGCGCAGCGGCCGTCTACGCGCGCTACGAACAGCTACTGCATGCCTACAACGCGGTCGATTTCGACGATCTCATCATCCAGCCGGTGCGCCTGCTCGCCCAATACCCCGAGATCCGTGAGCGCTGGCAGAACCGGGTCCAGCACCTGCTCGTCGACGAGTACCAGGACACCAACACTGCCCAGTACGCGCTCGTGCGCCAGCTCGTCGGCGTCGCCGGCGGCCTCACCGCGGTGGGCGACGACGACCAATCCGTCTACGCCTGGCGCGGCGCGCGCCCGGAGAACCTGGCACGCCTGGAGCAGGACTTCCCCCAGCTCAAGGTGGTCAAGCTGGAGCAGAACTATCGCTCGATGGGGCGGATCCTGCGCGCGGCCAACCACCTGATCGGCTTCAATCCGCACCTGTTCGACAAGCGCCTGTGGAGCGAGCTGGGCGCGGGCGACCCGGTGCGTGTGGTCGCCTGCCCGAGCGGCGAGGACGAGGCCGACCGGGTCGCCGCCGAGATCCAGTCGAAGCGCCTGCGCGGCGGCAACGACTGGCGCGATTTCGCCATCCTCTATCGCGGCAACTTCCAGTCCAAGCCCTTCGAGAAGGCCCTGCGCGAGCGCAACATCCCCTATCGCGTCTCCGGCTCGACCTCGTTCTTCGACCGCGCCGAGATCAAGGACGTGCTCGCCTATGCGCGGCTGTTGGCGAACCCGGACGACGACACGGCGTTCCTGCGGGTGGTCAACACGCCGCGACGCCACATCGGCGCGAGCTCGCTGGAGAAGCTGGGCCACTACGCGCGCAACCGCGGGTGCTCGATGCTCGCCGCCTGCTTCGAGCTCGGCCTCGCCGAGCACGTCGGCGGGGCCCCGTTGCGCCGGCTGCAGACCTTCGCCGAGTGGATCGTCGCCATGGGCGACAACGCCCAGCGCGGCGACACCCAGGGCGTCTTCCACCAGGTGGTCGACGACATCGGCTACCGCGGCTGGCTCGACGAGGTCTCCAGCGACGCCCGCACGGCCGAGCGCCGCTGGGCCAATGTCGAGGAGCTATTGGACTGGATCGCCCGCATGGGCGAGGACGCCGACGGCCACGAGCGCGACCTCGCCGGCATCGTCTCGCGCCTGACGCTGATGGACATGCTGGATCGCCAGGACGATGAGGACGGCGGCGACTGCGTGGCCTTGATGACGCTGCACGCGGCCAAGGGCCTGGAATTCCCGCACGTGTTCATCACGGGCATTGAGGAGGAGGTCCTGCCCCACCGGGTCAGCCTGGCCGAGGATCGCCTCGACGAGGAGCGCCGCTTGGCCTACGTCGGCATCACGCGGGCCCAGCGCTCGCTGACGCTGACGTTCGCGGAACAGCGGCGGCGCTGGGGCGAGACCGTCACGTGCGAGCCCAGCCGTTTCCTCGATGAGCTGCCCGACGACGAGGTGGTCTGGGAGGGCACCCGCACCCCCACCGATCCCGAGACGCGGCGCCAAACGGGGCGCGAGCAGCTCGCCAGTCTGCGAGCGATGCTGGGCGAGCAATAAGGCCTCGGGTGGTGCCCGCGCGCGGCGCGCCGGTCGGCCCCATCGTGCCCGGGCGCTCACCCGCCACTCGGGCTAGTCCTCATCCAGCGTGTAGCTCGCCTCGATCAAGCGATCCAGACGCGCCCGCTCAGCGGTCGCCAGCCCCATGCCGCGAAACCCCGTCTGCATGCAGGGCGGATCGAGCGAGCGCACGCGCCAAACGGCCTCCGCCGACACCTCAAGCGGCTCGGCCACCTCGGGCGGCGGGACCAATCGGAGTCGATAGCGACGCTCGAGGGTCAACGCCTCACTCGAGGCGATCATCAGGCCGTGCGCCGAGACGTTGACGATCTCACCGATGTCGGCGCCCGTTTCGGCATCGATCACACGGATCGATACGGCCAGGCTATAGCGGGGCTCGCTGCGCTGCGGTGCCATCGCGCGCCTCTCCAGTGGGGCGTCTATTGCTGGCCAAGCGCGGGCAGGCGCGCTCGAGGAAACGACGCGCGGTCGTAGCGGCGATCGCGCACTCGAGGCGTTGGCGCTGCCCGCGAGGCCCATGCCCTGTTCGACCATCCGTCCAGGGAGGGCCCATCTTCCCAGAGGTGTTGCTACGAGTCGCCGGCGTGGGCGGCCTCCCGCAATAGCGCCAGCATTGCGGCCGCTTTGTCGAAGGTTTCCTGATACTCGGCCTCGGCCTCGGAGTCGATCACCACACCGCCGCCCGCCCAGAAGCGCGCCACACCCGCCGAGTGAACCAGGGTACGGATCGCAATGTTGGTATCCATGGCGCCGTCGAAGCCGATATAGCCGATCGAGCCGCAGTAGACGCCCCGCCGATGAGGCTCGAGCTCCTCGATGATCTCCATGGCGCGCACCTTGGGCGCGCCCGTGATCGAGCCACCGGGAAAGCAGGCGCGCAGCAGATCGAGCGCATCCCGCCCCGGCGCGAGCTCGCCCGTGATCGTGCTCACGAGGTGGTGCACGGTCGGGAAGCTCTCGATCGCGAAGAGCTCGGGGACGCGCACGCTGCCGCTGCGGCAGACGCGGCCGAGGTCGTTGCGCAGCAGATCCACGATCATGACGTTCTCGGCGCGATCCTTGGGGCTCGACGCCAGCGACTCGCCCAACACCTGATCCGCCTCAGGCTCGCGGGCGCGCGGGCGGGTCCCCTTGATCGGGCGCGTCTCGACGTGGCCCGCCGCATCCACTTGCAGGAAGCGCTCGGGCGAGACCGACAGCACCTGAGCGTCGGGTAGATTCAGGTAGGCGGCGAACGGCGCTGGATTGATCGTGCGCAGGCGTCGGTACGCCGCCCAGGGGTCGCCGTGCGCCTCGACCGCGAAGCGCTGCGCGAGATTCACCTGATAGCAATCGCCCGCGCGCAGGTAGCCTCGGAGGCGCTCGAAGGCCATGCGGTAGTCGTCGGGTTCGAAGTTCGCCCGCGCCTCACCGGGCACACGGTAGGGGTTGCGGGCAACAGCGGTGGGTGGGCGGGTGAAACGCTCGACCAACTCGCGCCAGCGCCGGGCGGTGCACGCGTCGCGGCCCGTGCCGGCAAGCCAGGTGCGATGGCGATCGTGGTCAACCACCACCGCCCAGTCGTAGATGCCGATCGCCAAGTCGGGGATGCATTCGGCGTCGGTGGCCAGGCTCGGCAGGTGCTCCAGTCGGCGCGCCAGATCGTAGCCGAAGTAACCCAACGCCCCGCCCGCGAACGGTACTTGCTCGGGCGCGGGGACATGCTCACCCAATTCCTGGCGCAGCAGCGCGAACGGATCGGCGCTCGAGTACTCGGTCCCCACTCGCCGCACGATGGCGGTCGAGCCACCCCAGGTGGTCAGCGCAACGCTGGGATCGGCGACAATGATGTCGTAGCGCCCGCGCACGACCCCGGCGGCACCGCTGTCGAGCAGCATGCTCCAGGGCTCGTCGGCGACCGCCTCGAACAACGCGGCCGTATCGTCGACCCGGTAGGGCAGCTCGGTGATCAACGGCTCGGCTTCCATGGGCCCCGGAAGACACCTCGACGGCGGCGACGATGGGCGCGCGATGCTACCAGAGGCCCGTGCGTACAGGCGCGGCGGGTACGGCTCACGTGCCGGCTCAGCGCGGCGTGAAGCGCGCCTCCAAGCGTGCCTTGAACGTCGCCGCCAGCGCGGTGCTCGGCTTGACCGCCGCACTGCCACGCAAGCGCTCGGGCAGCACCGAGGGATCGAAAAAACGCACGCCGACGAGGGCGTAGCCGGGATTGGCGTCGCCCGACTCCTTGAAGAAACGATAGAGCTGGAGATAGCCCTCGGCGATGCTGCGCCGATCCGCCTCGGTCAGGTTGGTGGGCTCACCCTCGAGCGTGGGCAGCCACAACAACTGGTCCACCGAGATGCGGTCGGGGTTCGCCAGATCGTCGTTGTTGTTCCAGATGTGCGGCCAGAAGAAGGGATTGACGTAATTGCGATCGGCCAGCCCCCAGAGCGTGTCACCCGGCTGGACGGTGTACTCGCGCCCCTCGAAGAACACCTCGCCGGTGGCACCGCCGTCGCCGGCGCCAGCATCGCTGGCCGGCTTGGCGCCCGCGTCCTCGATGGCCTCGGCCGATTTGGGCATGGTGGCGTTGCCGGCATCCGCGCCACTGGCCTGGCCCGAGCCCGCGTCGCTGGGCGGCGTCCGCGTCGCCCCCGCGGCCGCCAGACCGTGACGGCGACGCTCCGAGGCCGCGGGCTCGGCGGTGTCGCCACCGGCGTCGCCGGTCTGCGACCCGGCGGCCGTGGTCTCTTCGCTCGCGCGTGGCGCACCCCCCTCGCTGTCGGCGCCGCTTGCCGCGCCACCCGTCGCGGCCGCCTCATTGGCCGAGGCGCCCGGGGTATCACCGCCTGCCTCGTCGCCGTCTGCCGCCGTCTCATGCGCAGCCGTATCCTCGCCACCCGCTCCGGCGCCAGTGCTCGCGCTGGCCGCCGTGCGATCGTCGTCGCCGGTGCCCGCGGCGGTGCCGCTCGAGGCACTTCCCTCTCCGGCGTCAGCGCTCGCGCTCGCCTCGGCGGTGTCGCTCGCCCCGCTGCCCTGCGTGGTGTCCGTCGCGCCCGCGCTGGCCTCGCCTTGCGCGTCCGATGGCGTCGACGTACTGTCCGATGCCGCCGTTTGCGAGGCCGCTTGATCACCGCCGGCACCGGTCTGCGCGGCCGGTGTATCGCTCTGATCCGCGAGCCGGGGTCCCGGCTCGGGCGCGGGCCAAAGCAGCCACAGCGCCACACCGAGGAGCAACAACACCAGCAACAGCGCCGCCCAGAATCCGCCCCGGCGCGGCCGATCGCCTTCCGGGCCGCCGGGGACCGGTTCGGGCTCATTGGGGGCATCGTCACCGGCGGCGACCCGCGCCATGCGATGGCGCGGCATGTCAGCCTCGCCCTCAACCACCCAGTCCTCGTCTTCGTCGCCCGGCAAGACGCCGGCGCCGCGCTCACGGCCGGCACCCGAGGCCAGCGCGGCCTCGCGCGAGGCGCCGCCGCCCGCGGGCGAGGTACTCGACGCCTGCGCATACACGGGGCGGCGGTCCGCGTTCGGCGGTACCGCCGGCACCGTCGCCACAGTCCGACTCACTCTCGGGGCATCGCTGCCCAGACTGGCCTCGCGGGAGCCGGCCAACCCCGGTCTAGGGCGTGTCGCGTCGGCTTCCCGCGCGGTTGCGCCGGGGATGGCGCCGGCCGGGCGCTCGCGGACCCCGGCGCCACCGCCCAACACCGCCTCACGCGAGGGCCTGGCCCCCTCGCCCTCGTGGTATGGCGCATCGGTGACGGGGTGCGACTCCGCGCTCGCGTCGGGTGAGCTCGAGGGCACGGGGCCCACGCCGCGCGCGCCGGCGGTGCCCTCGCTGGGCGCTTGCCCGGATGCCTCGGAGGGCGTCAGCACGGACGCCGCGCGATGGGGCTCGATACGCTCACGCAGGGCCTTCGCGGGGCGAAACAGCACGCGGTTGCGCGCCGGGATCTCGACCGGTTCCCCCGTTCTCGGGTTGCGCCCAGTGCGGGCCGCCGAATGCTGAAGCCGGAAGGTGCCGAAGCCGTGCAACCGGACCTCGCCGTCGCGCAGCAATCCGTCGCGCACGACATCGAGCAGGTTCCGGGCAACGGCGCGGAGGCGCTCGTAACGCGCCTCATCGTCGCCCGCGATCTCGTGGGCGATCTCGCCGTCGAAGACGCGCCGCGTCAAGCCAAGGGCTCCTCCGTCTGCACAGCGTCGCGCAAGCGCCGGGCGGCGCGGAAGGCGACTTGCCGATGCGCGGGGACCTCGAGCGCGGCGCCATCACCCGGGCGGCGCGCGCGGCGGGCGCCGACTTCATAGGTATGGAAGCTACCCAACCCGCGGATGACCACGCGATGACCGCAAGCCAGATGGCGTGCCATGGCCTCCATTTGGGCGTCGAGCAGGCGCTTGGCCTCGGCCTTGCTGGTGCCGACGCGGCTAGCCAGTTGCTCGACGATCTCGGTCTTGTTCATCGCTCGGCCGTTCGCAGACGCGATTCGATCATTCGACGAGTGTAGCCGACAAAGGCCCTTCATGCAGTCCGCCGCCGCCGATGCCGGCTGAGTCAGGCCCGCCAGCCGGGGCGCTCGCCGCCTTGCGCGATCCGGCTTGGCCCCGTTCGAGGCCTTGCGGCGTTGCCCGGCGGCGGGAGGGCCGCAAGGCTTTCTTGATTGAATATTCAATCAATTTGTTGTGGAATGAGCATAGTGGGCGCTGGGCGTTCACCCAACAAGGTCAGCACCGTCTGTGCGCGGCACGAGCAACGGTGATCGTTGGAACAACTCTTGCGGGGCGCCGACCGACGATCCTCGCAGCGAGGAGGACACTGCCATGGTACGCAGGCGCAGAGCGCATCCCGCCAACACCGCGCTGGCCCTTGCTTGGGCGCTCATGTTCGGGCTGGTCGCGCCCGACGACGCGCGCGCCGAGCGCCTCGAGGTCGATTTCGAGCACGCCGGAACGAGCTACTCGGTCACCGGCGAGCGCATCGCGCCCCGGACGTACCTATTCAACAAGGGCGGCGAGGAGCGCTTGCGCATCGTCACCCTCAATTGGGCGCCGTACATCGGCGAGGACATCTGCAATCAGGGCTGGGTGCAGCAGTTCACCGTCGCCCTCTTGGTGACGCAGGGCTACGCCGTGGAGACGGAGTTCTATCCGTGGACACGAGCGGTCATGAATGTCGAGGAGGGCAAGGCCGATATCCTCTATCCCGAGTACTTCATCGAGGCCGACGCGCCTTCCGATTTCCACGAGGGCGACACCCGGCGCGACCACCTCGCGCTGTCCGACAAGATCCCCGGGGGACCGATCGCCTTCATGAAGCGCGAGGGCAGCGGCGACTACTTCGATGGCGACCTGCGAGCGCTCGAGGGCGAGAAGATCGGCGTGGTGCGCGGGTATCAGAACACCCCGGCATTCGACCGCCTGATGGATCAGGGTGTATTCGACGTGCAGCCCGTCAAGAACGATGTCCTCAACGCGCGCAAGCTCTCCAACAGCCGGGTCAATCTCATCGTCGGCGACCCCGCGGTCATCCGCTTCAGCGTTGCCAATACCGACATGGCCGACGACAGCCGCCAGCAGATACTCGACACGCTGACCACCGAGCGGCCGGTGCTGCAGTACAACCATCTGTATTACGCGGTCTCCAAGGAGCGCGACGGCTGGCAACAGACGCTCAGCGATCTCAACGAGGCGATCGCCGCATTCCACGAGCGCGGTACCACGGTCGACTTGATTGAGCGCTCGAATGCGGAGTGCGGACGCCAGATGGACGCCACGCTCGCGCCCTACCGCGCGGATTGACGCCCGCCGGGGCGCATGCGCCCGGCGGCGCGCCCCAAAAAAAAGAGCCCGATCGCGGACCGGGCTCAAAGGCGGTAGAGAACCGCCAGCGGGAGGCTCGCCCATCGCGCCGTGGGGGCGCGGTTGGCCAACTATCCGGGGCTTTCGCACGCCATCGGTGTCCGGTTGCGCGCGCGCACGCCCCCATCTACCCTTTAGCGTTCCCAAGCGCAGAGCCAACCCGGCGGCGAGACCCCATGACCGATCAGTCCCGTGACCAGCGTCCCCATCCGGGCACGCGCCCCCATTCGTCGACCGTGGTCGACGGCGCCGACCGCGCGCACAGCCGGGCGATGCTCCGAGCGGTCGGCTTCAGCGAGGACGACTTCAGCAAGCCCCAGGTAGGGATCGCCTCGACCTGGGGGATGATGACCCCCTGCAACATGCACATTGATCAGCTCGCCGATGCGGCGGTCGAGGGCGCCGACGCCGCCGGGGGCAAGGGCGTTCTGTTCAATACGATCTCGATCTCCGACGGCATCTCGATGGGCACCGAGGGGATGAAGTACTCGCTGGTCTCGCGCGAGATCATCGCCGACTCGATCGAGGCCGTGACCGGCTGCGAGGGCTTCGACGGTGTCGTCACCATCGGCGGCTGCGACAAGAACATGCCGGGCTGCCTGATCGCGCTGGCCCGCATGAACCGACCCGGTATCTTCGTCTACGGCGGGACGATCATGCCCGGCTGCTACAAGGGCAAAGACGTCGATATCGTCTCGGTGTTCGAGTCGATCGGCCAGGAGGCGCGCGGCCAGATCAGCGCCGACGAGCGCCAGGCGGTCGAGCAGTGCGCCATCCCCGGGGCGGGCTCCTGCGGCGGCATGTACACCGCCAACACCATGGCCTCGGCGATCGAGGCGCTCGGCATGAGCCTGCCCGAGAGCTCGGCCCAGGCGGC
>CAYUKN010000047.1:0-17550 GCA_964445325.1 uncultured Ectothiorhodospiraceae bacterium | reverse complement strand
CCGGGACGATCCCCATCCGCTAGCCGGTACGTGCCAAGAAACGCCCCCGATGTAGGCCCGCCTTGGCGCAAGCCAAGGCGCGCATGGCAAGCACAACGCCGCGGGACGATCCAGCCCGTTGCCCGCATCGCCTCCGCGCCAACGCGCTCCGGCGACGCGGGCCTCCGTCGCTCATTTTTCGGATGGCAATCAGCTTTGGCCGTCTGGCTCGCCACGCAGCGCAAGGGCACCCGGAACGACCCTGTCGGTTCGACGAGCGCCTGGCCGTTGGTCGCGGGTCCGTGCCACCGATGTAGGCCCGCCTTGGCACAAGCCAAGGCGGGCATGGCGAACACAACGTCATGGGACAATCCAGTCTCGTTGCCCGCATCGCCTCCGCGGTGGCGCGCTACGGCGGCGCGGGCCTACGAGTGGTGTCAACGCGTTGGCGCGGGGGACGGACCAGCACCATGGCGGGCCAAGGGCGGCCGCGCGCTAGGAATTCGGCAGGGTCAAGCGATCGAGGCCGTGCTCGTAGAACTCGCTGGCGTATTTGTCTTCCAGCGGGGCGGCCAGGCGCTTGTAGTCCTCGGGCGACATGTTCGCGACATCGCCCTTGCCCGGCATGTGGGCGACATCGCGCTCGGCCAGGCGCACGATGAGCTCTTCCCAGAACACCAGATCGTCGTACTCGTCGAGCAGCTGCCACGCGCCGGTCTCGCGCTCGAGCTTGGGCGTGGGCCGGTACTGATTGTTGCCCTCGTCGATCTCGACGAGATCACTCAGGCCGAACTCGGGCGCCAGCGAGAGGAATTTCTGCACCACCATGCGATAGGGCTCGGCCTCGGCCGGCTCGTCCTTGCGGTGGCCGTGGATTACCCAGTCCGCCGCCAGCAGCAGATCGATCAACAGGCGGTATTCGCGTTGCGTGAGGCTGACGTTCATCGTCGGCGGCTGCCTCCAGGCAGTGATTGTGGGGCGGACTCCGGCGTGGCGCCGCGCTCAGCCATCGAGCTTGGCCTTGAGCAGGCGATTGACCTGCTCCGGGTTGGCCTTGCCGCCCGAGGCCTTCATGACCTGGCCGACGAACCAGCCCAGCACCTTGCCCTTGCCGGCCCGATATTGCTCGACCTGCTGCGGGTTGGCGTCGACCACCTCGGCGATCATGCGCTCGAGCTCGCTCTCGTCGGTGATCTGCTTGAGCCCGCGGGCCTCGATGATCTCGTCGGCGCTGCCCTCGCCTTCGACCATGGCCTCGAAGACCTGCTTGGCGATCTTGCCCGAGATGGTCTCGTCGCTGATGCGCTGGATGAGGCCACCGAGGGCGTCGGCCGACACGGGGCTGTCGGTGATATCGATACCGCGGGCGTTGAGCACGCCGCCGAGCTCGGACGTGACCCAATTGGCCGCCGTCTTGGCCTCGCCGCCGGCGGCGGCGACGACGCGCTCGTAGTAGTCGGCGAGCTCGCGCGAGGCGGTGAGCACGTTGGCGTCGTACTGGGGCAAGCCGTAGGTTTCGACGAAGCGCTCGCGCTTGTCGTCGGGCAGCTCGGGCAGATCGGCGCGCACGCGCTCGACGAAGGTCTCGTCGACCTCGAGCGGCAACAAGTCGGGGTCGGGGAAGTAGCGGTAGTCGTGCGCCTCCTCCTTGGTGCGCATCGAGCGCGTCTCGTTGGCATCGGGATCATACAGGCGCGTTTCCTGGACGACCTCGCCACCGTCGGCGAGGATCTCGCGCTGGCGCTCGAACTCGTAGTTCAGCGCCTTCTCCAAGAAGCGGAACGAGTTGACGTTCTTGATCTCGGTGCGCGTGCCGAAAGACTCACTACCGGCCGGCCGGAGCGACAGATTGGCGTCGACACGCAGCGAGCCCTCCTGCATGTTGCCGTCGCAGATGCGCAGATAGCGCACCAGCGTGCGGATCTTCTTGGCGTAGGCGACCGCCTCTTCCGGCGAGCGCATGTCGGGCTCGGACACGATCTCGAGAAGCGGCGTGCCCGCGCGATTGAGATCGATGCCGGTGAGCCCGTGGAAGTCCTCGTGCAGCGACTTGCCGGCGTCCTCTTCCATGTGCGCGCGCGTGATCCCGACGGTCTTGACCGTGCCGTCGTCGAGCGCGATCTGGAGCTGGCCCCGGCCGATCACGGGGATCTCGTACTGCGAGATCTGGTAGCCCTTGGGCAGGTCCGGATAGAAGTAGTTCTTGCGCGCGAACACCGAGCGCCCTTGCAGATCGGCGTCGATGCCCAGGCCGAAGCGTACCGCCATCTCGACCGCACCCTCGTTGAGCACGGGCAGCACACCGGGCAGGCCCAGATCGACCGGGCAGGCCTGGGTGTTGGGCTCGTTGCCGAACTGCGTCGACGCGCCCGAGAAGATCTTGCTGTTGGTAGCGAGCTGGGCGTGGATCTCCAGCCCGATGACGGTCTCCCACTCCATCTCGTCGACTCCGCCTTATGCGGCGGCGCCGGTCGGCGCCTGCGCGTGGTGATCGGTGGCTTGTTGGAAGCGGTGGGCGATGCCCAGCAGGCGGCGCTCGTCGAAGGCCTGGCCGATGAGCTGCACACCCACGGGCAGGCCTTCGGCGAAGCCCGCCGGCATGGACAGCCCCGGCAGTCCCGCGAGATTCGCCGCGATGGTGTAGACGTCGGAGAGATACATCGCGACCGGATCGGCGCTGCGCTCGCCGATCGGGAAGGCCGTCGACGGCGAGGTCGGCGCCAGGATGGCGTCGACCTGCTCGAACGCGCCCTGGAAGTCCTGGCTGATGAGCTGGCGGATCTTCTGCGCCTTCAAGTAATAGGCGTCGTAATAGCCCGCCGAAAGCGCATAGGTGCCCACCATGATGCGGCGCTTGACCTCGTCGCCGAAGCCCTCGCCGCGCGAGCGCTCGTACAGATCGGTGACATCCTGCGGGTCGCTACAGCGATAGCCGAAGCGCACGCCGTCGAAGCGCGACAGATTCGACGACGCCTCGGCGGGCGCGACCACGTAATAGGTCGGCACCGACGCATCCGTATGCGGTAGCGAGACATCGACGAGCTCGGCGCCGAGCTCGCGCAGCGTGGCCGCGGCGGCATCGACGCGCTCGCGCACCCCGTCCGACATGCCCTCGCCGAAGTACTCGCTCGGCAGACCGATTTTCATTCCCGCGAGGTTGACCCCCTCGAGACCGCCGGCGTAATCGTCGACCGGGCGATCCAGACTGGTCGAGTCGTTGGGATCGAAGCCGGCCATCGCCCCCAGCAGATGGGCGCAGTCCTCGGCGGTGCGCGCCATGGGACCACCCTGGTCCAGGCTCGAGGCGAACGCGACCATGCCGAAGCGCGAGACGCGGCCGTAGGTGGGCTTGAGGCCCGTGATACCGCACAGTGCGGCCGGCTGGCGGATGGAGCCGCCCGTGTCGGTGCCGGTCGCGCCGGCGACCATGCGCGCGGCCACGGCCGCCGCCGAGCCGCCCGAGGATCCGCCGGGCACGCGCTCGGTGTCCCAAGGATTACGGACCGGCCCGTAGAAGCTCGTCTCGTTGGACGAGCCCATGGCGAACTCGTCCATGTTGGTCTTGCCCACCATGACCATGCCCGCGTCGCGCATGTTGGCGACCACGGTGGCGTCATAGGGCGAGACGAAGTTGTCGAGCATGCGCGAGCCGCACGAGGTGCGCACGCCATCGGTGCAGAAGATGTCCTTGTGGGCGACGGGCACGCCGGTCAGCGCCCCGGCGCGGCCCGCCGCGCGCTCGGCATCGGCGGCCCGGGCCTGCTCGAGCGCTTGCTCGCGCGTGACGCTAATAAAGGCGTTGTGGCCGCCATCGACCGCGTCGATGCGCTCGAGCACGGCGCGCGTGAGCTGCTCACTGGTGACCTCGCCGTCGGCGAGGGCACGGGCCTGTTGGGCGATGGTCCAGTCAAACATGCGGGCGGATCCGGGCTGGATTACACGACGCGGCGATTATTCGACCACGCGCGGCACGAGATAGAGGCCGCGCTCGACACTGGGCGCGATCGCCTGGTAGCGCTCGCGGCGGTTGGGCTCGGTGACGACATCGGGGCGCAGGCGCTGGCTCGCGCTCTGAGGATGCGCCATCGGGGTGACGTCGGTGGTGTCGACCTGGGCCATTTGATCGACGAACTCGAGGATGCTCGAGAGCTCGCCGGCGTAGTCGCTGACCTGGTCGTCATCGACGGCGATGCGGGCCAGACGGGCGATCTTGCGGACTTCGTCGGCGGTCAAGGCCATGGGCATACTCCTCGGGATCCTGCGTGCCGCGCGCAGAAGCGTGAGGCTACCATATCCCCCAATCACCACGGTATGGCCAAAGCCCGACGCGCTTGTTCGGGGTGGCCCCCGTTGCTACAGTAGCGGCTTCGCTGTGACCCCCACCCGCCTACGGACACTACTCAAGCATGCTCGGCTTCTTTCGGGGACTGTTCTCCACCGATCTTTCGATCGATCTCGGCACCGCCAACACCCTGATCTACGTCCGCGATAAGGGGATCGTGCTCAACGAGCCCTCGGTGGTTGCCGTGCGCCAGGAGCGTGGCGGGGGCACCAAGATCGAGGCGTTCGGTGAAGAGGCCAAGCGCATGGTCGGGCGGACCCCGCAGTCGATCCAGGCCATCCGGCCCATGCGGGACGGCGTGATCGCCGACTTCAACATCACCGAGAAGATGCTCCAGCACTTCATCAAGAAGGCGCACGACTCGCGCTATTTCCGCCCCAGCCCGCGGGTGCTGGTGTGTGTCCCCTGCGGCGCCACCCAGGTCGAGCGCCGGGCGATCCGTGAGTCAGCCGCCGGCGCTGGTGCACGCAACGTGTTCCTGGTCGAGGAGCCCATGGCCTCGGCGATCGGCGCGGGCATGCCCGTGTCCGAGCCGCAGGGCTCGATGGTGCTCGACGTCGGTGGCGGGACCTCCGAGGTGGCGGTGATGTCGCTCAATGGCATCGTCTACTCGGCCTCGGTGCGCATCGGCGGCGACAAGTTCGACGAGGGCATCGTCAACTACGTGCGCCGCAACTACGGCGCGCTCATCGGCGAGGCCACAGCGGAGCGCATCAAGCACGAGATCGGCTCCGCCTACCCGGGCAAGGAGCTGCTCGAGATGGAGATCAAGGGGCGCAACCTCTCCGAGGGGGTACCGCGCTCGATCACGCTCAACTCCAACGAGGTCCTCGAGGCCCTGCAGGAACCGCTCTACGGCATCGTCAGCGCGGTCAAGACGGCGCTGGAGCAGACCCCACCCGAGCTCGGTGCCGACGTGGCCGAGCGCGGCATCGTGCTCACCGGTGGCGGCAGCCTGCTGCGCGACCTGGATCGCCTGCTCATGGAGGAGACGGGTCTGCCCGTGGTCGTCGCCGAGGACCCGCTGACCTGCGTCTGCCGTGGTGGCGGCCGGATCCTCGAATTGATCGATGAGCACGGCACGGGCTTCGTCTCGGTCGAATAAGCAGGCGTCGGCCGGCCGGGATCCACTCGTCCCCGCCGGAGCCGCGTGATGCAGCCCCTCTTCCAGCAAGGTACCGGTGCGCTCGCGCGCCTGTTGTTGCTGGTGGCGCTCGCCACCGGTCTAATGGTCTGGGATCACCAGGCCAACCACCTCGAGACGGTGCGCGGATTCCTCTCGGGCGCGATCGCCCCTTTGCGCTACGTCGTCTCCGCGCCCACGGCGTTTTTCGGCTGGGGCTCACAGCAGGTGCAGTCACGCGCCCAGCTCATCGAGCGGATCAATGAACTCGAGCGGGAAAACCTCGAGCTGCGCGCGCGCCAGCAGCAATTCGCCACCATCAAGAGCGAGAACAAGCGCCTGCGCAATCTCCTCGACGCCACCGCCGATCGCGATGAGCGGGTACTGGTCGCCGAGCTGCTGTCGGTCGATCTCGATCCCTATCGCCAGCAAGTGGTGATCAACCAGGGCGCCACCGACGGCGCCTACAAAGGGCAGCCGATCATCGATGCCCACGGCGTGATGGGCCAGATCGAGCACGTGGGCCCATTCACCGCCACCGCCTTGTTGATCTCCGATCCGAACCACGCCCTGCCCGTCCAGATCAATCGCAACGGCTTGCGCACGGTCGCGGCGGGCACGGGCGAGCCCGATCGCCTGGAGCTCTTGTACATCCCCAACAGTGCCGACATCCGCGAGGGCGATCTCGTGGTCACCTCGGGTTTGGGGGGGCGCTTCCCGCCGAACTACCCGGTCGCGCGCGTGGTCAAGGTCGACCGGCGCCCGGGCCAGCCCTTCGCCCAGGTGATCGCCGAACCCCGGGCCCGGCTGGGGCGCTCGCGCGAGGTCCTGCTTGTGTGGTCCGACAGCAGCGAGGCGCGAGCCCTGGGCGACGAGGCGGACACCGGCGAGTCCGCGACCGACGGCGCAACCGGGGCAGGCGGCGCGTCCGCGGATGACGCCGGCGAGGCGGGTCAGTGATGGCGCGGATCGTGCTGGTCGCGGCCACGCTCATCGCCGCTTTGATGCTGGCGATGATGCCGCTGCCCGAGGTCGCTCAGCCGTTCCGGCCGGACTGGGTAACCATGGTGGTGCTGTATTGGGCCATCGCCCTGTCGCCGCGATTCGGCCTTGCCGTGCCCTTCGTCGCGGGCCTGCTGCTCGACGTGGCCCAGGGAGCGCTGCTCGGCCAGAATGCGCTCGGGATGATCCTGGCTGCGGCATTCGTGATCCACAACCATCAACGCCTACGCTTCTACCCCTTGTTCCAACAGGCAATCGTGATCACGGTGCTTCTCGCGGCAAAACAAGGCCTCGTGCTCTGGACCAGCGGGCTCGCCGACCGCGCCCCGACCGATCCCTGGCTGTATTTCGGCGCACCGGCGCTGGCGCTGGTATTCTGGCCGGTGCTCTTCGTGTTGTTGCGCGATCTGCGCCGCCGGTACCAAGTCGCATGACTGCACCTTTTCGCCAAGCGGTTATTCTCGACGCGGCCACGCTGGGCCCGGGCCTCGATCTCCAGGCATTCGAGCAGCTCGCCGAGCACTGGGACTGGTACGAACATACGTCGGACGATGCCGCAGCCGAGCGCATCGGCGCCGCGGAGCTCGTCGTCACCAACAAGGTGGCCCTGGGGAGTGAGGCGTTCGCGCGGGCGCCCCGGTTGCGCTGTGTCTGCGTGGCCGCGACCGGTTTCGATCATGTCGACACGGAGGCGGCGAGCGCGCATGGCGTGACGGTGTCGAATTGCACCGGCTACGCCACCGCCTCCGTGGTGCAACACACGTACGCCCTGCTGACAGCGCTGGCGACCCGGCTCGAGCGCTACCACGAGGCGGTGCGCCAGGGGCGCTGGAGCGCGAGCCCGCACTTCTGCCTGCTCGACTACCCCATCACCGAGCTCGACGCCCGGACACTGGGTATCGTGGGCTACGGGAGCCTCGGCCGCGCCGTCGCGGCCGTGGCACCGGCGTTCGGCATGGAGGTGATGGTAGCGGCCCGGCCGGGCGCCGAGACGATCCCCGACGATCGTGTTGCCCTGTCGACGCTGGTCGAGTCGGCCGACGTGATCAGCCTCCACTGTCCGCTCACCCCGGCGACTCAGGGCATCATCGGCGAGGTCGAGCTCGCGCGCATGAAGGACACGGCGCTGTTGATCAATACGGCGCGTGGGCCGTTGGTGGACGAGGCCGCACTGGCGCAGGCGCTGCGCGCCGGCGCCATCGCCGGCGCCGGCGTCGACGTCCTCGGGGCCGAGCCGCCGCCGGCGGACCACCCGCTGCTGGCCAACGACATCCCCAATCTCATCGTCACCCCGCACACCGCTTGGGCCTCGCACGCGGCGCGCCAGCGCCTGGTCGATCAAATGGTGGCGAACATGCGCGCGTTCGCCGCGGGCGAGCCGCGCAATGTCGTGGTGGCGGGCACGCGATGACGCAATCGCAACGCCTCGACGCACTCGAGGAGCAGGTCGCGTGGCTGCGCCACGAGCTCGAGCAGCTCGACGCGACCATCCAAGCCGAAGCCGCGGCGCGCGAGCGCATGGCGCAACAGGTGGCACGCCTGGAGCACCGGCTCGAGCGCCTGGAGCAAGGCGACGAGGGCACCGGCGGCACCTAATGCCCAGGTGCGCTACTCGCGGCCGAGCACCACGACACCATCGGTGGTGATTCGGTGGCGCGGCGCGCGCAATGCTGGCGCGCGCGTGGCACCGCGCGGTTCGCCGTCAACCCCGTAGCGCGCATCCGCGCAGCGTGAGCGCAGCTCGCTCGCATCGCCCGACCAACGCAAAAGGCACCCGTGGCGCGGATCGGTGCCGTAATACACCCGCCATTGATCGCTGGCGTCGCGACCCCCAGCCTCGCCCGCATCGGGCAGGCGCACGATGATGACGGGGCGACCGGCCCACGACACGATACGGGCGCCGCCGCTGGCGAGGTCCGCCACGGGGACGCGCTTGATCTCACCATCGCGCAATGTGGGGACCCCGCCCGTGGCGTAGACGAAGGCCATGGCGAGCGCGGCGCCGAAGCCGGCAATCGCCATGAGCTTGAGGGCCACACGCAAGCGCAGGCGCAACGTTGTATCCGGGCTATCACCCATGAGCCACGATCTTGCCGCGCAGTCGGGTATGATGCAGCCGCCCGAGGCACCTCGCTTGGTGGTGTGTGCGACCGCGGGCCGCGGCGGTGAGGCGGCGCAACTGGCCGAGCGCTTGGGCGTACCCTTCACGACGCGCCCACCCACCGAGGCCGGCCAGCTCATGCTGGTCTATACCGAGCAACGCCTCCAGCTCCAGCTCACCGGCGATGGCGCGCCCGGCGCCGTCTATGCCGACTTCGTCGCCGGCCGCACTGGCTACCGCGGGCGCCAGGGCGCGCAAGGCGGCGAGGCGCTGGCGCGCGCCGCCGGGGCGCGCCGGGGCCATCGCCCCGGCGTGGTCGACGCCACGGCCGGTTTGGGCCGCGACGCCTTCGTGCTGGCCGCGCGCGGCTGTGAGGTCACCCTGGTCGAGCGCGACCCCGTCATCGCGGCGCTGCTACAGGATGGTCTCGAGCGCGCCCGGGGTGAGCCCCGGATCCGCCCCATTATCGAGCGCATGGACGTCGTCGAGGCCGACGCGAGCCGTGTCCTCGCTCACCGGTGCACCGATGTAGTGATCATCGACCCCATGCATCCACCGCGGCACAAATCGGCGGCCGTGAAGAAGGAGATGCGCGTGTTGCGCCACTGGGTGGGTCCCGACTGCGATAACGACCGACTGCTCGCGGCGGCCGTCACGGCCGCGCGCGAGCGCGTCGTGGTCAAGCGACCGCGCAAGCGGGATCCGCTCGGCGGCCGGCCACCGAGCGGCGAGGTGACGGGGCGCTCGACCCGCTTCGACATCTATGCCGGAGCCGCGGCGCGCGAGCACTGATCCCGCGGCGGAGAGCCGGACCGCCCCGCCCGCACCCAGCGCGCGGGCGTGCGAAGGGCTCACTTGACGGTGATCACGGTCCCGTCGAAGCGGTGGGCGACCTTGTGCGAGGTCGAGCCGACCACCATGCCCGCGAAATCGGAGAGCCCGCGCGAGCCCATCACGATGGCATCGACGCCGGCGTCATCGGCCGTGCCCAGAATGGCCTCGGCGCCCGGGCCGGCCTGCCACGTCGTCTTCACTTGGCTCGCGCCATGCTGCTCGGCAGTCTGCTTGGCCTGCTCGAGCAAGTTCTGAGCGATATCCTCGAGCACGTCGCGCGACAGCGAGGCATCGACATAACCCGCGCCGACCGCGATCGCGGGCTCTTCACGACCCTCTTTATCGGTCAGGTCGAGCAGATGCTTCGGGACCTTGCCCGCCAGCAGCACGTGACAGAGGTGCAACTCGGCACCGTACTTGGATGCCAGATCGGCCCCGAGCTTGAGGGCTTTGTCGGCGTGCTGCGAACCGTCGATCGGTACCAGGATCTTCTTGAACATGGCGCTTCCTCCCGCGTCGTTTGGCCTTGCGGAAGTATTGTCCGACTGCGCCACGCATGATCGTGTTGATTCCGGTCAAACTAACGGCCCCCGGGGCGATGCGCCGTCGAAGACCGGCGCGCATCGCCCGCGAGCGCGCCTAGGGCCCGTTACGAATCTTGCGCGAGGTATTGCGCCACACCGGCCCTAGCCGTTGGCGCCGCAACAGCGCTTGTACTTCTTGCCGCTGCCGCACGGGCACGGATCGTTGCGGCCGACCTTCGGGCCCTCGTGGCGGATCGGCTCGGTCTGCGGGGTCTCGGCATCGACGTAGAGCCATTCGCCCTGACGGTCGCGCTGGAACCGGGCGCGCTCGTGGTGGCGCTGGCGCACGCCGCGCTCGCGATAATGGGCGATGAACTCCACGGTGCCGCTCGTGTCGTCGCGGCCGCCGCCCTCGGCTGCGACGATCTCCATGCCCAGCCATTGCACGCGCTGCGCCCAGCGCCGCGTGCCCTCGACATCGATCTCGTCACTGCTGCCGGGATCGTGGGTCCGTTGCAGGTACGCCATGTCGGCCATGGTGTGCGCGCTATAGCGCGCCCGCATGAGTTCGGGCGCAGTCTCCGGGCTCGCCTCGCCCCGGATCAGCGGAGCGCAGCATTGGTCGTATGCTCGCCCCGAGCCACAAGGGCATTGCGCCATCACGTATCCCCCTCTGGGTCGATCGCCGGCGTCGTCACTTCACTCGATGTGGCGGTGCGCCGGTGCGCTGTGCTGATCGGCGGCGTCTAGGTCGACCGCCAGCACACGGCGCCCCAGTAGCGTCATATAGCCGACGAAGCGCTCGCCGCCGGATTGAGTGAACTCGAAGCGGTAGCGGCGCCGCAGGCGCCAGCGCCCGCTGTCGTCGCGACGCGGCTGGATCCGATCGAGCACCACCGACTCGTCGAGGAACTGAACCCCGAACGCCCGGCACGCCCGCCGGGCAGCGCCGATGGCGTGCTCGCGCACGCGCATGGCCGTCCACCACCAAGCCACAGCGGCGCTCAAAAGGGCCAGTCCCACGACCTCCTTCATGGTATGGCTGCATCGCGGCGCCCGGCCGCTTGGACGTATAATGGCGCCAAATCCCACTCAGGGCCGCGCAGCGGGCCGCCAACCTTGCAGGAGTGAGCCATGGATGAGAAGACCCGCACCGAGATCGAGGCACAAGCATTCCGCACGCTGGTCGAGCATCTGCGCCGGCGCACCGATGTGCAAAACATCGACCTCATGAACCTCGCCGGCTTCTGCCGCAATTGCCTGTCCAAATGGTATCGCGCCGCCGCCGAGGAGCGCGGTGTCGAGATGGACTACGAGACAGCCCGTGAGATCGTCTACGGCATGCCCTATCCCGAGTGGAAGGCCAAATACCAAGAGGAGCGGCCCCAGCAGGCCACCGATGTACACGCGGGCTCGGCGGGCGAGTGACGCCGGCGAGCCACCGTCGGGCCGTAACCGAACGCGGCATAGCGGGGATCCATCGGCTCGGCTTGAACACAGCGGCTACACGCCTGTCCACCGCCCGGGGTAGCAACCGTCGCGCGCCGGATCCGGCCGTCACCGGCGACCGCCGGCTCGCTGACGGCGCCGCCCCATAGGCCCAATTTATCGTTGGTGTAGCAGGCTTGTTGCCCTTACCGGCGTATCCGCGCCCGCAGCGCCTTGCATTGGGCGCGTGGACACGATTCAATAGATTGGTTTCGAGCAAAACGCGGATTGCTCGCAGCAGTCGCGATTGGGCCGCTAACGATCCCGATCAGAGCGCTTCGCTACAACACACCCAGGGCCTCACTCGCCGCTCCTGCGGGCTCATTTGCCGCCCAGCGAGGCGCGTGCGTGTGGCCCAGCCGTCAGCGCGAGCGACGATCCTGCGCCGAGGGCTGGGGATCGGCCCCGAACGCAGTGCCCGAGCATGAGTAACGACTCTCCCATGCGCGCGTCCTGGAGCACGTCGCTCCTCGACGGCGGCAATACGGCCTACCTCGAGGCGATCTACGAGGCCTATCTCCACGATCCCGAATCGGTGCCGACCGAGTGGCGCCGCTACTTCGACCAGCTGCCCCAGGTCGACGGTGTCACCCAGCCCGATGTGCCGCCGTCGCAAGTCCGACAGCAGTTCTATCGGTTCCGCTCGTCGCCGGGTGCGGCGCGCACGGCGCCGGCCGAGTCGCGCAGCGCCGAGCACGAGCGCAAGCAGATCCGTGTGCTGCAGCTGATCAACGCCTATCGCTTCCGTGGCCACCGCCACGCCAAGGTCGATCCGCTCGAGCGCTGGGAGACCCCCGAGATCGACGAGCTCAAGCTCGAGGCCCATGAACTGTCCGAGGCCGACCTCGACACCGTCTTCCAGACGGGATCGCTGCAGGGCATCGACGACGCGCCCCTGCGCGACATCCTCAACGTCCTGCAAAAGACCTATTGCGGCTCGATCGGCGCCGAGTACATGCACATCGCCGACACCAGCGAGAAGCGCTGGCTCCAGACGCGCCTGGAGAAGCCGCACGGCCAGCCCGCATTCGCGCCCGAGCGGCGGCGCTGGTTACTCCAGCGCATCACCGGCGCCGAAACCATCGAGCGCTACATGCACGCCAAGTACGTCGGCCAGAAGCGATTCTCGCTCGAGGGCGGCGAATCGCTGATCCCCATGCTCAACGAGATCGTCGAGCGCGCGGGGGATCAAGGGGCCAAGGAAATCGTGATGGGCATGGCCCACCGCGGGCGCCTCAATGTGTTGGTCAACATCCTCGGCAAGAAGCCGGCGGATCTATTCGAGGAGTTCGAGGGCCACGACGACGATTCGCTGGCCGCGGGTGACGTCAAGTATCACCAAGGCTTCTCGTCGGACTACATGACGAGCGAGGGGCCGGTCCATCTCGCGCTGGGCTTCAACCCGTCGCACCTCGAGATCGTCGATCCGGTCATCGAGGGCTCGGCGCGCTCGCGCCAGGACCGCCACGATGACCGCGGCGGCAAGGTCGTGCTGCCGTTGCTGATCCACGGTGACGCCGCCATGGCAGGCCAGGGCGTCATCCAAGAGACGCTCAATCTGTCCCAGTCGCGCGGCTACTCCACGCGCGGGACCGTCCACCTGGTCGTCAACAACCAGATCGGCTTCACCACCTCGAACAAGCTCGACACGCGCTCGTCGCTGTACTGCACCGACGTGGCGAAAATGATCAACGCCCCCATCTTCCACGTCAACGGCGACGACCCCGAGGCGGTGCTGTTCGTCACGCAGATCGCGCTGGACTATCGCAACCAATTCCACAAGGACGTCGTCGTCGACATGGTCTGCTACCGCCGCCACGGCCACAACGAGGCCGACGAGCCCGCGGCGACCCAGCCCATGATGTACCAAAAGATCCGCAACCTGCCCACCACGCGGCAAAAGTACGCGCGCCAGCTCATCGAGGCGGGCCTGGTCAGCGAGCAGGAAGCCGAGGAGATGGTCCAGGAATACCGCGAGCAGATGGACGAGGGCGACACGGTGACGCCGAAGATCATCACCGACGAGGACTTCGTCAACGAGCTCACTGTCGACTGGAGCCCTTTCATCGGACGTCAATGGGACGAGGCATTCGATACCACGATCTCGACGGAGCGCTTGCGCGAGTTGTGGGCACGCCTCGAGCAGGTGCCCGAGGGCTTCGAGCTGCACAAGCGCGTCGCCAAGATCATGGACGATCGGCGCAAGATGGCCGCCGGCGCACTGCCCATCGACTGGGGCTTCGCCGAGACCATGGCCTACGCTGCGCTCGTCACCGAGGGCTACGGCGTACGCCTTTCCGGGCAGGATTCGGGCCGCGGCACGTTCTTCCACCGCCACGCCGTGCTGCACAACCAGGCCGACGGCAGCAACTATGTTCCGCTACGCAATGTCGCCGAAGAGCAAGCGAATTTCCTGATCATCGACTCGCTGTTGTCCGAGGAGGCGGTGCTCGCATTCGAGTACGGCTACACGACCGCGGATCCGTACACATTGGTCATCTGGGAGGCCCAGTTCGGCGACTTCGTCAACGGGGGCCAGGTCGTGATCGACCAGTTCATCACCTCGGGCGAGGCCAAGTGGGGCCG
Source organism: uncultured Ectothiorhodospiraceae bacterium (assembly GCA_964445325.1). Classification (GTDB taxonomy): domain Bacteria; phylum Pseudomonadota; class Gammaproteobacteria; order XJ16; family Halofilaceae; genus Halofilum. The sequence goes on along the minus strand of CAYUKN010000047.1, from coordinate 3,571 downwards.
CCTCTCCGGGCTGACACTGTTTTTGCCGCATGGTCAGGAGGGCCAGGGCCCCGAGCACTCCTCGGCACGGCTCGAGCGCTTTCTCCAGCAATGCGCCGAGCAAAGCCCGGGCGATTACAATATGCAGGTTTGCATCCCGACCACACCGGCCCAGGCATTCCACATGATCCGGCGCCAGATCATCCGGCCCTATCGCAAGCCGTTGATCGTGATGACGCCCAAGAGCCTGTTGCGCCACAAGATGGCGACATCGGCGCTGGAGGATCTCTCCGAGGGGGCATTTCAGACCGTCATCGACGAGATCGACAACATCGACCGCAGCAAGGTACGCCGCCTCGTCCTCTGCGCCGGCAAGGTCTTCTACGATCTGCTTGCCAAACGCCGCGAGCAGGAGATCGAGGATATAGCCCTCGTGCGCATCGAGCAGCTCTACCCGTTCCCGTACGACGTGCTCAGCGACGTCATTCAGCGCTTCCCCAACGTGGACGAATACATCTGGTGTCAGGAGGAGCCACGCAACCAGGGCGCGTGGTACAACATCAAACACCGGCTCGAGCGTGTGATCGGCGAGCGAAACGGCCTGGACTTCGTCGGGCGGCCCGCGTCTCCGGCACCCGCGGTGGGCTACTACAGCCGCCACGTCAAGCAGCAAAACGCCCTTGTCGCGCAAGCGCTCGATCTCGAGCCCGAGCGATGAAGCCCGCCGCTCGCGCCGGGGGACCGGCTCCGCTGGTGCGATGCGGGCGCCGGCGATAACCAGACAACCCGAATCACAATCGTGCGCGCGGCCGGTGCTCCAGCTGAGCGCGCCAAACCGATCGCCGCTTTTACCGCCAAAGGGATACGCAGCATGAGCACCGATATCACGGTACCCCAGTTACCCGAGTCCGTCTCCGACGCCACAGTGGCCCGGTGGACCAAGAGCCGAGGCGACCGCGTCGAAAGGGACGAGGTCCTGGTCGAGCTCGAAACGGACAAGGTCGTGCTGGAGGTACCCGCCCCGGCCGACGGTGTGCTCGAAGAGGTGCTGCACGACGAGGGCGCCTCGGTCACCGCCGACACCGTGCTGGGGCGAGTCGTCGAGGGCGCCGCGGCGAGCGCCTCGGGCGATGGCGACAGCGCCGATCAAGGCGAGGCAAACGAGGCGCCCGCCGCGCAGGCAGCCGCCGCCGACGAGGGCGGTGAGGCGCCGGCGATGGGGCCTGCGGCCCGCAAGCTGGTCGCCGAGCACGGTCTCGATCCTCGCCAGATCGCCGGCAGCGGGCAAGCCGGGCGCCTAACCAAACAGGACGTCCTCGCCCACGTGGAAGGCCGCGAGCAATCGGCGTCCACCCCGCAGGCGACGGCGGCGGAGGCAGCCGAGCCCAGCGCAACCCCGAAGCAGCGCGAGCAGCCCAGTGTCGGCGCGACCGCGAAGGCCTCGGCCGAGGACATCGCCGACAAGGCCGGGGTCTCCTATGCACCGGGCGATCGCTCCGAGCGGCGTGTACCCATGACGCGCCTGCGCGCACGGATCGCCGAGCGCTTGCTCCAGGCCAAGCAGGACACGGCGATGTTGACGACGTTCAACGAGGTCGACATGAAGGCCGTGATGGAGCTGCGCGGGCGCTACAAGGAGCGTTTCGAGAAGACCCACGGCATCAAGCTGGGGATCATGGGCTTTTTCGTGACCGCCGCGGCCGAGGCGCTCAAGCGCTTCCCCGACATCAATGCCTCGATCGACGGCAACGATATCGTCTATCACGGCTACACCGACATCGGGATCGCCGTGTCCAGCGACCGCGGACTGGTCGTGCCCATCCTGCGCAACGCCGAGACCATGTCGCTGGCCGAGATCGAGAGCAGCATCCGCGATTTCGGCGAGCGGGCCCAGCAGGGCAAGATCGGCATCGAGGAAATGACCGGCGGGACCTTCACCATCACCAATGGCGGCGTTTTCGGCTCGCTCGTATCCACGCCGATACTCAACCCGCCGCAAAGCGCCATCCTAGGGATGCACAAGACCCAGGAGCGCCCCGTCGCCGAGAACGGCGAGGTGGTGATCCGGCCGATGATGTATCTCGCGCTGTCCTACGATCACCGCATCGTCGACGGCAAGGACGCGGTCCAGTTCCTGGTGACGATCAAGGAGCTCCTGGAGGACCCTGCCCGCCTGCTGCTCGACGTTTGAGGCACAAGCGGCGCTCGAAGCCACCCCAGCAACGATTCGGGAACCACGAATGAACGCGAATAAACACGGATTCGTTGAGTCTGGAATCGAGCGGGGCAACCCAGTGCTGTCTTTCAGGGCAGCGCTTTGGATGGGCGAAGACCTCCAAAGCACAGGGGCATACCGGCAATCCGCAGTGGTGAGTTCGCCGGTAAGGATCCGTGAATTGAGCGCCTCGCGTACACACGGCGAGGCGCACAGGCACACCGCATCTCATTCGTGTTCGTTCGTGGTTCTACCGCGCCAAGCACGATAACGGAGCAAGCTCATGGCGAAGTCGTATGACGTAGTGGTGGTAGGCGCCGGGCCCGCCGGATATGTTTGCGCGATCCGCTGCGCGCAGCTTGGCTTCAGCACGGCCTGCGTGGACAACTGGATCAACAAGCGCGGCAAGCCGGCACTCGGGGGCACCTGCCTCAACGTCGGCTGCATCCCTTCCAAGGAGCTACTCGAGAGCTCGCACCACTACGCCAACATCCACGAGCACGCGGCGCGCTACGGCATCCGGGTCAAAGACATCGAGATGGACGTGCCCGGCATGATCGCCAACAAGGACAAGACGGTCTCCGAGCTCACCCAGGGTATCGAGGGCCTTTTCAAGGCCAACGGCGTCGATTGGCTACAGGGCACGGGCCAGCTCCAGGCCGGCAACAGCGTGCGTGTCACACCGGCCTCGGGCGAGGCCTACAGCGTCGACAGCAAGCAGGTCGTACTGGCGCCTGGCTCGTCGCCCACCGAGATCGGGGCGGCGCCGCTGACCGACGACATCATCGTTACCTCGACCGGCGCGCTCGACTGGGAGACCGTACCGCCCCGCGTCGGGGTGATCGGCGCCGGCGTGATCGGTCTGGAGATGGGCAGCGTCTGGCGCCGCCTCGGCGCCGAGGTCACCCTGCTCGAGGCGCTCGACACATTCCTGCCCGCGGTCGACCACGAGGTCGCCAAGTCGGCGCGGCAATCGTTCAAAAAGCAAGGCCTGTCCATCGAGCTGGGCGCGCGCGTGACGAGCACCCGGGTCAACGACGACCGCACCGTCGAGGTCGCCTACGCCGACACCAACGGCGAGCAAACGCTCACTGTCGATGCGCTGATCGTGGCGGTCGGGCGCAGTCCCAATACCGACGGCATCAGCGCCGACGACGTCGAGCTCACCATGGACGAACGCGGCGCGATCCACGTCGACGAGAATCTCGAGACCAGCATCCCGGGCGTCTACGCCATCGGCGACTGCGTGCGCGGGCCCATGCTGGCGCACAAGGGCTCGGAGGAAGGCATCGTGGTCGCGGAACGCCTCGCCGGTGAGCACAGCGAAGTCAACTACGAGGCCATCCCGTGGGTGATCTACACCCACCCCGAGATCGC
>CAYUKN010000046.1:3886-18143 GCA_964445325.1 uncultured Ectothiorhodospiraceae bacterium | reverse complement strand
CTAGGCCCGTTGGTACAGCCCGCCCGGCGCAACCCGGACGCGGCCCTCGAGCTCGAGGCGCAGCAGCATCGAGGCCACGCTCGAGGCATCCAGCCCCGCGCGGGCCGCCAGATCGTCGATCCCGCGCGGCTCCCAGTCGAGCACGGCCATCAACTGCTCGTATTGGGGGTCGTCCGGGCTCGCCGGCGCCGCGGCGCCAGCGCGGCCCCCTTTGTCCCCTGGCGCGTCGGCGCCCGCGGGGAGGTCGACCAGGCCGGCGATCTCCTCGAGGACATCGTCGCCGGTCTCGACGAGCTTGGCGCCATCGCGGATCAGGCGATGGCACCCGCGCGCCACGGGATTGTGGATCGACCCGGGCACTGCAAAAACCTCGCGGCCCTGCTCGAGCGCCAGCCTTGCGGTGATGAGCGAGCCGCTGCGCGCGGCCGCCTCGATGACCAGGGTGCCCAGGCATAACCCGGCGAGGACCCGGTTGCGCCGTGGGAAGGCCTCGCGCGAGGGCCGCGTGCCGATGGGCAACTCGGACAGCAACGCGCCTTGCTCGGCGATCCCGCGTGCGAGCGCGGCGTTGCGCGCGGGATACACCCGGTCGAGTCCGGTGCCGGCGACCGCCACGGTCAGGCCGCCGCCGTCGAGCGCGCCTCGGTGGGCGGCGGCGTCGATACCCAGCGCCAGCCCCGAGACCACGATCAAACCGCTGGCGGCCAGGTGCTGGGCGAAGTCATGGGCGATGTCGCGGCCGGCGGGGGTGGGGTTGCGGGTTCCAACGATCGCCAGCGCGGGGTAGGCGAGCACGTCGACGTCACCGTGGACGTAGACGGCCGGCGGGGGGTCGGCGATGGCCGCCAGGCGCGCCGGATAGCGCGGATGGGCGCGTGTCAGGATGTCGTTGCCCGGCTCGCTTGCCCAATCGAGATCGGTGCCCACGCCGCCCGGCGGGGTATCGCGGTGCAAGGCATCGATGCCTTCGGCGCTCACCCCTTCGCCGCGCAAGGCACGCGGCTCGGCGCGGCAGGCCGCGTCGGCATCGCCGAAGCGCTCGATCAGGCGCTGCGCGCGGGTGGGCCCCACACTCGGTGCGTGGACGAGGCGCAGCCAGGGCTCGCGGGCATCCATGCGCGTTAATCCTTCGTCAGCGCGCCCGGCCTCGAGCGCGGGTTGGATCGAACGCCCGCGCCCGGGATCGAGGCCGCGACCTGCGGGTCCGCGGCCTGTCGGGCCCGCCCAGAGGCGCTCACCGCCAACGCATCCCGGGGCTACTCGGGCGGGCGGACGTAATCGTTGAGGGCGATCGCTTGGGTCGCGGTCAGCGTGATGCCGTAGCTTACCTTGTCGAAGACCTTGAAGATCATCAGCGTGCCCACCCGCTCGCGCGGCAGCTCGACCGTCTCGACCTCGTCCTCCTCGGCAAAGGGGTCCGTCGCGGTGCCACCGCTTTGCTCGATCTGGAGCACGTGACCGATCTCCATGTCCTCGCGCTCGCCCAGGTTCAGCACCACGACCTGGTTCTGGCCGACCTGCGAGACCGCATCGAACAGCTTGATGATCTGGCCTTCGAGGTCCCGCCCAGGCAACTTGGGGATGTATTCGGTCTGGGCCGGTTGCGACATCGCCGGCATCAAGCGGTCGCCCTTGAGGACCTCGCGCGAGGTGTTGGTCAGCTGCAGTTTTACCGGCGGGCCGACCTCGCGTACGGCGGCCTCGCCCACCTTGAGGGTCTCGAAGCCCAGTGTCTCGCCCGTCTGCGGATCGGTCAGCGGCTCGCCCGGGCGGAATACGCTGTAGCGCCTGGCCTCGGGGGTGTCGTTGTCGAAGCCGCGCGCGAACAGGTTATTGCCGGTGGCGCTGATCAGGCGGCCCTCGTAGTTACCCAGGATGTACGGCGCCGTCTCGATCTGTTCCTGGGTCACCACGCGCGGATCGTTGAGGAATTGGCGAATCGCGCCGGCCGGGATCGACGGGATGGCCTGGTCGAGGGGCTGCTCGCGCACCTCGGGGCTGAGCTTCACGACCTCCTTGCCGTCGCTTTCGACACCCGTCGGTTGCTCGGGGCCCCTCTCGGATTCGGGGCGGCGCACGCGCAAGCGGGGCTCGTCATCGACGTAGGCGAGGCGGATGACATCGCCCGGATAGATCAGGTGCGGGTTCTCGATCTGGGGATTGACGCTCCAGATCTCGGGCCATACCCAAGGGTCGCGCAGGAACTTCGCGGCGATGTCCCAGAGGGTGTCGCCGCGCTTGACCGTGTAGCGCACCGGGTGGGACGGCTTGACGACGTCGCGCTCGACCTTGTCCTTTTTGGCTTGCTCTTGCTCGGACTGTTGGGCAGGCTCCTCGGTTGAGGCGTCCGCCGATGCCTCGTCCTTGGACTCGGGCTGGGACGCGCAACCGGTGAGCAGCGAGAGCAGCAGGACGCCCGCGGCGCCCAAGCGCGGATACTGGCGGTGCCGATCGATCACCTTTGCCTCCTCGCGTCGGCCGTCAGGCCGGCCGATGACTGGATAGCCGCGGCGGCGTCGCGCCATGCAAGGCGTGCGCGGCACGCGTGACTGGTTTATCCTAATGTTGCGGCGCTGAGTTGTAAATTTACCTCAAATTTCGCGCGGAACCCATGGCCACATTGGAAATTTTGCAGTATCCGGACCCGCGGCTGCGCCACGTCGCCGAACCGCTCGAATCGGTGGGCGAGGACGTGCATCGCTTGACCGCGGATATGCTGGAGACAATGTACGCCGCGCCCGGTATCGGCCTCGCCGCGACCCAGGTGGGTGTCGATCGCCGTCTCTGCGTCATCGACGTCTCCGAGACCAAGAACGAGCCGCTGGTGCTGATCAACCCCGAGATCACCTGGCGCGAGGGCAGCGAGGAATCGCAAGAGGGCTGCCTCTCGATCCCCGATGTCGAGGAGAAGGTCCGCCGCGCCGAGCGCGTCGGCGTGCGGGCCCTCGATCGCGACGGCGTCGCCGTCGAGTTCGACGCCGACGGCCTGCTCGCGGTGTGCATACAGCACGAGATCGATCACCTCGACGGGCGGTTGTTCATCGACCATCTGTCGGCCCTGAAGCGCCAGCGCATCGACAAGCGCCTGGCCAAGCAGCGACGCCGCGAGGGCTCGGGCGGGCGCCGCGCTGCCGGCTAGCGCCGCCTTGGCCCGGTCGCTGCGCCTCGCCTATGCGGGCACGCCCGGATTCGCCGTGCCCGCGCTCCGAGCGCTCGCCGGCGCGGGCCACGAGATCGCGGGCGTATTCACCCAGCCGGATCGGCCCGCGGGGCGCGGGCGTCGCCTGACACCACCGCCGGTCAAGCAGGCTGCGCAGGAGCTGGGCGTGCCCGTGCATCAGCCCAGTGCCCTTGATCGCGATCAGCTACGCGAGGTGGCGGGCGAGGCGGGAGTCGACGCCTTGATCGTCGTCGCCTTCGGCCAGATCCTGCCGCGCGCTGTGCTCGATTGGCCGCCCCACGGCGCGCTCAATGTCCACGCCTCCTTGCTGCCGCGCTGGCGCGGGCCCGCCCCCATCGCCCGCGCCCTTCTGGCCGGCGACCGCGAGACGGGCGTGAGCGTGATGCGGATGCAGCCCGGCGTCGATACCGGGCCCGTACTGCTGCGCCGTCGCTGCCCGATCGAGCCCGACGATACCGCCGGGTCGCTGCACGACCGCTTGGCAGCCCTCGGTGCCGAGGCGCTCGCCCACGTGTGCGCTGATCTGCCGGGGTATCTGGCGTCAGCGTCGCCGCAGGACGAGCGCCACGCATGCCATGCGCCCAAGCTCACGCGCGCCGAGGGCGCCATCGACTGGGCCCAACCGGCGGGCGAGATCGAACGCCGGGTGCGCGCGCTGCAGCCGTGGCCGGGAGCCTGGACTACGGTGGCCGGCGAGACGCTGCGCATCGGGCGCGCCGAGGCGCTCGCGGGCTCTGGCAACGACGACGAGCCGGCCGGCACCGTCGTGGCGAGTCACCGCGGGGGCATCGAGGTTGCCACCGGCGCTGGGCGGCTGCGTGTGCTGCGACTCCAGCCGACTGGCCGTCGCCCCATGGACGCCGCCGATTTCGTCAACGCGCGGGATGTCACGGGTTGGCGGCTGGGCAGCTGATGCCGGCACGCGCCGGCGCGGCGCGCGCGGTCGCCAGCGTCGTCGGCGGACGCACGCTCGAGGCGGCCGTCGCGCGGCAGCGCGGCTACATCGCGGCGAAGGAGCACGCGCTGCTGCAGGAGCTCGCCTTCGGCACCGTGCGCCACTGGTACCGCCTCGAGCCGGTGGTGCGCCAGCGCTTGCGCAAGCCGTTCAAGCGCCGTGACCGCGATCTGTTCGCGCTGCTGGTTGCCGGCGTCTACGAGCTCGACGTCATGCGCACGCCCGACCACGCGGCCGTCGACGCGTGGGTCGAGGCGACGCGGGCGCTGGGCAAGGCATGGGGGCGGGGGCTGGTCAACGCCGTACTGCGCGCCGTGTTGCGTGCCCCGCAAGAGCGGGCGCCAGCGCACGAGCCCGGCCGGGCCCATGGATGGCCGGATTGGCTCGCGGCGGCGCTGGCGCACGACTGGCCCGACGATTGGGCGCGTCTCGCCGCCACCGGGACGCAACGCCCGTCCATGACACTGCGGGTCAACCGCCGGCGCACCAGCCGCGACGCCTATCGCCGGCGCCTCGCCGCCGATGGCATCGAGGCGCAGCCGGCGCGGGCGGCGCCCGATGCGCTGGTGCTCACCGAGCCCGTGGCGGTCGAGCGCCTGCCCGGTTTCGACGCGGGCGAGGTCTCGGTGCAGGACGCGGGGGCCCAGCTCGCTGCGGCGACCCTGGCGCCCCGCGCCGGCGAGCGCGTGCTCGATGCGTGTGCCGCACCGGGCGGCAAGACGGGCCATCTGGCCGAGATCGCGCCGGCCCTGGCCGCCCTTGTGGCGGTCGAGTCGGACCCGGATCGCGCCCAGCGCTTGCGCCATAGCCTGGCCCGGCTCGGCGTCGACGCTCGGCTCGAGGTCGCCGATGCGGGCGATACGCGGGCTTGGTGGGACGGTCGGCCGTTCGATCGTATTCTGCTGGATGTGCCGTGCAGCGGCACGGGCGTGATTCGCCGTCACCCCGACATCCGCCTCCTGCGACGCCCGGCGGATATCGACACGTTCGCCGCCCAGCAGGCCGCCCTACTGGACGCTGTCTGGCCGCTGCTGGCCCCGGGCGGTATGCTGCTGTACGCGACGTGCTCGATCCTGCGCCGCGAGAATGCCGACCAGGTGGCCGCCTTCCTCGAGCGCACACCGCAAGCCCGCGCGGCGCAGTGGTCGGCGCCCTGGGGGCAGGCCGATGGCGTGGGGCGGCAAATCCTGCCGGGTGACGACGGCATGGACGGATTCTTCTATGCGCTGCTCGAACGATCCGCGTGACGCGACGGGGGCGACGCGGTTGCGCTGAGGCGACCGAGGGAGTGCGATGCGCGGCGACGGCATCGGCCTATTGCCCACGTTACTGGGTTGCTGCGCGCTGGCCGTGCTACCGGCGGTGAGCGCCCATGCCGACGCACCGTTCAGCGCGCCGACGGTGTCGGTTGAGCGGGCCGACGACGTCTACGCGCTCGACGCGCTGGCCGATCTCGAGCTGACGCCGCCCGTCCGCGAGGCGCTGGAGAAGGGCGTCGATCTCCATATCCGCTGGCAGATCGACATCGAGCGCGAGCGGGGTTGGTGGCTCGATGCCGAAGTGGCCTCCGTGGTTCAGCACAACCGGCTCTCGTACCACCCGCTGAGCCGCCAATACGTGGTGACCAATCGCAATACGGGCGAGACCCGCAGCTTCCAACGCCTCGATAGTGCCCTCGAGGCCATCGGCACGCTGATCGACTTCCCCGTCGTCGATACGGTGCTCATCGATGAGCCCGGTCGTCACCGCGGCTACGTCCGGATCCATCTCGTCCAGGGCGAGCTGCCCTTGCCGCTGCGCACGACCGCGTTCTTCTCGGCGGATTGGGATCTGGCCTCGGAGTGGCGCCAATGGCGCTTCGACTGATCAATCGCTTGGCCACGGGCCTGTGGCCGATGGTGGCGCTGTTCGCGCTGCTGTTGGCGTCGCTGTATGTCCTCGCCAACTTCTCCGAGAGCTTCGATCGGTTCGGCCGGGTATATGTCGGCCTGCTGCTGCTCAACTTCGTCGGGATCGGCTTCATCGCCCTGCTCATCGGGGTCAATATCTGGCGCCTGATCGGGCGCTTCCGCCAGCGCGCCGCGGGCGCGCGCCTGACACTGAAACTCGTGGCCGTTTTCATCGTTCTCGCGCTGGTGCCCGTCACCATCGTCTATGCCTTCTCGCTGCGCTTTTTGCGTTCGGGGATCGATTCCTGGTTCAACGTCGAGGTCGAGCGGGCGCTCGACGATGCGCTGGTCCTGTCGAAGCAGTCACTGCGCGTCTACATGCGCGGGCTCAAGCAGGTGACCGAGCGTTCCGCCTCGGGGCTGGGTGACTTATCGGGCGACGCCGCGGTGGCCCGAATCGCCGAGCTCACAGCGGAGACGCCGGCGTCGAGCCTGACCCTGGTCGATGGCGATGGCCGCGTGATCGCTGTCGGCGGTGACAGCGACGCGGACGTGACGCCGCCGCGCCCGCCCGCGGATGTGCGCATGCAGGCGCGCTACCTGGAGCCCTATGTCGGCCTCGATCCGGTCGGGGACGCGGGCCTGCACGTCCGCGTGGTCGTGGCGGTCCAGGTGCCGGGCCCGGCCTCGGGGCCGCGCTTGCTGCAGGCGCTCTATCCCATGCCCGAGCGCCTGGAGCGTCTGGCCAACCGGGTCCAGGACGCGGTCGGGACCTATCGCGAGCTCGATTACCTGCGCCACCCCCTCAAGACGAGCTACATCCTGACGCTGACGCTGGCGTTGGGCCTGTCGGTGCTCACCGCCATATGGGCCGCCTTCTTCGCGGCGCGACGCCTGATGCAGCCGATCCACAATCTGGCGGAGGGCACGCGTGCGGTGGCGGCCGGCAATTACGCGACACGCCTGCCACCGTCGGGGCGCGACGAGCTCGGCTTCCTGGTGCAGTCGTTCAATGAGATGACGCGGCGGCTGTCCGACGCGCGCAATCAGGCGCGCATCAGCCAGCGCCAGGTCGAGACCCAGCGGGCCTATCTCGAGACCGTGCTTGAGCGCATCTCCACCGGCGTGATCACCATCGACAGCGACGGCACGCTCAACACGGCCAACGAGGCCGCCGCCCGCATCCTGGGGGTCGAGCTCGCCGCCCACACGGGCCAGGCGCTGACCGCGCTCGCGCAGGCCCATCCGCCCTTGGCGCAGTTCCTCGAGACCATCCGGCCGCACATGGAGGCGGAGACGGACGAATGGCAGACGCAGTTCGAGCTGCAGGGCGCGAGCAGCCACAAGACGCTGGTTTGTCGCGGCGCGCCCTTACCCGACCGGCCCGATCTCGCTGGCGGCTGGGTCATCGTGTTCGACGACATCACCGCCCTGGTCCAGGCCCAGCGCGAGGCTGCTTGGAGCGAGGTGGCACGCCGCCTCGCGCACGAGATCAAGAATCCGCTGACACCGATCCAGCTCTCCGCCGAGCGCCTGCGCCATCGCTTGCTCAACCGCTTGTCCGGCGACGAGGCCGAGGTGGTCGATCGCTCGACCTGGACCATCGTCCAGCAGGTGGAGTCGCTCAAGGCGATGGTGCGGGCGTTCGCCGATTACGCCTCGAGCCCGTCGGCCGAGTTCACACCGGTCGAGCTCAACGCCCTAGTGCGCGAAGTGGTCGACCTCTACGAGTCCAGCGACCAAAAGGGCCGCGTCGCGCTCGATCTGGCCACCGAATTGCCGCCCCTCGAGGGTGATCCGGATCGCTTGCGCCAGGTGCTGCACAATCTGGTCAAAAACGCCCTCGAGGCCCAGCCCGAGGCGGGCGCGGCGGTCCCGGTCTGGATCGCTACGCGCAGCCTCGCCGCCGACGAGGGCGAGCCCGCATGGCTCGAGCTCACCGTGCGCGATATCGGTCCCGGCATCCGCGAGGACCTGCTCGAGCGCTTGTTCGAGCCCTACATGAGTGGCCAGCCGAGCGGCAGCGGGCTGGGCCTAGCCATCGTCAAGAAGATCGTGGAAGAGCACGGCGGCAGCGTCTCGGCAACGAACGCCGATGACGGCGGCGCGACGTTGCGGGTGGTCCTGCCCGGGGCCTCGTCGGCGCGGCCGCCCACCGAGGTGCAAGCGTCATGAGCGATACCAACGTCCTCGTGGTCGACGACGAGCGCGACATCCGCGAGCTACTGCGCGAGATCCTGGTCGAGGAGGGCTACGCCGTCACCACCGCTGCCGACGGTGCGACCGCGCAGCAGGTCGCACGCGACAACCCGCCCGACCTGGCGCTCATCGACATCTGGATGCCCGACATCGATGGCATCACGCTGCTCAAGGACTGGCAGGGCGAGGGCGGGACGCCGTTCCCCGTGATCATGATCTCGGGGCACGGGACGATCGAGACGGCGGTTGAGGCGACCCGGTTCGGGGCCTACGACTACGTCGAAAAGCCGCTGTCGCTGACCAAGCTGTTGCTGACCGTGCGCGGGGCATTGGGCGGTGACGAGCAGCGACCCCCGGAGGCCGCCGCCCGCATCGCGCGCGATACCCACGTCGAGCTGGTCGGCGCCAGCCAGGCGATGAAGGCCTTGCGCGAGCGTTTGGCACGGCTCGCACCGATTGACTTGGTGGCGCTCATCCGCGGCGAGCCGGGCGCGGGCAAGCGCACCGCCGCGCGCCTGATCCATGACCAGAGCCCGCGCAGCGACAGCCCCTTCGTCGAGGTGGATCTGTCGAGCTATGGCGCCGATGTCGATCACGCGCGCCTGTTCGATGCCGACGGCCCATTCGCCCGCGCCACCGGTGGGACCGCGGTGCTGCAGGACGTGGCACGGCTCGACGGGCCGGGCCAGGCGCGCCTGCGCCAATGGCTGACTGCGCGCGCAGGGGTCGAGCGCCCGCGCTTGATCGCGCTCACCGCGCATGATCTCGCCGCCATGGTCGAGCAGGCGACGTTCCGCTCCGATCTCTATCACACCCTCAACAGTGCCCCGTTGCGTGTGCCCGCTTTGCGCGAGCACCCGGAGGATGTCCCCGAGCTGCTCGACTACTGGACGAACCGATTGGTCGCCGAGGAAGGGCTGACCTATCGCCACTTCTCGGTTGCCGCGCAGAACCGGTTACGCCATCACCGCTGGCCCGGTAATGTCGCCGAGCTGGTGAGCCTGGTGCGCCAGTTGCTGTCGCTGGGCGAGGGCGTCGAGATCGGGCGCGCTGAGGTGGACCGGGCTCTGGAGGCATTGCGGCCCAGCATCGAGCCCGAGGCGGGGGCGATGCCGTTGCCGCTGGACCTGCCGCTGCGCGAGGCGCGGGGGGTCTTCGAGCGCGTCTATCTCGAGCACCAGCTGCAAGCCGTGGGCGGGCGCATCGGTGATCTCGCGCAGCGCGTCGGCATGGAGCGCACCCACTTGTATCGCAAGCTGCGCAACCTGGGGATCGACTACGGCGGGCGCGAGCGCGGCTGAGCGGTTGCGGCCGCGCATGACGCGGCTACAATCGCGCCATCGCCCGCCGGCGAGGGGTGTTCGACCCCGAGCGGGCCCATTCGTCCGGGAGACGCGTAAGGAGCGACTCGCCCGATGAAGATCATCATCCTCGGCGCCGGGCAGGTCGGCTCCTCGGTGGCCTACAATCTGGACTCGGAGGACGACGACCTCACCGTCGTCGATACCAATGCCGGGGTGCTGCAGAACCTGCAGGACAAGCTCGATCTCAGCACCGTCCAGGGCGTCGCCTCCCATCCGAGCGTGCTGCGCCAGGCCGGTGCCGAGGACGCCGACATCGTCCTCGCGGTCACCAGCAGCGACGAGGTCAACATGGTCGCCTGCCAGGTGGCCTACACGGTATTCCACACCCCCACCAAGATCGCGCGGCTGCGCAGCGCCGAGTACCAGTCGGCGCACGAGCTCTTCACCCAGGAGGCCATCCCGATCGATGTGCTGATCAGCCCGGAGCTGCTGGTCACCGCCTACGTGCGCCGGCTCATCGAATACCCGGGTGCGTTGCAGGTGCTCGATTTCGCCGACGGCAAGGTGCGGCTGGTGGGTGTGAAGGCGTTCTACGGCGGCCCGCTGGTGGGCCACGAGCTGCGCACGCTGGCCGAGCACATGCCCAATGTGGACAACCGCGTGGCCGCGATCTACCGCCAGGGGCGGGCCATCATTCCGACCGGCGAAACGGTCATCGAGGCCGATGACGAGGTCTTCTTCGTCGCCGCGCGAAAGAACATCCTGGCGGTCATGTCGGAGCTGCGTCGCCTGGAGAAGCCGGTCAAGCGGGTGATGCTCGCCGGCGGCGGCAACATCGGCGCCAGCCTGGCGAAGCGCCTGGAGCAGGACTATCGGGTCAAGCTCGTCGAGGCCCGCCCCGAGCGTGCCCGCGAGCTCGCCGAGCAGCTCGATCGCACCATCGTGCTCCAGGGCGACTCCGCCGACCGCGAGCTCCTGCGCGAGGAGAACATTGAGGACATGGACGTCTTCTGTGCCCTGACCAACGACGACGAGGCCAACATCCTGTCGGCGATGCTGGCCAAGCACATGGGGGCGACCAAGGTTATGGCGCTGATCAACCGCCCCGCCTACGTCGATCTCATGGAGTCGGGGGTTATCGACGTCGCCATCTCCCCGCAACAGATCACGATCGGCTCGCTGCTCGCGCACGTGCGCCGCGGTGACGTGGTGGCGGTCCATTCGCTGCGTCGCGGCGCTGCCGAGGCGATCGAGGCGGTGGCCCACGGCGACCGCCACACCTCCAAGGTCGTCGGGCGGCGCATCTGCGAGGTGCCGCTGCCCAAGGGCGCGACCATCGGCGCACTGGTGCGTGGCGAGCAGGTGCTCATCGCCCACGACGACCTGGTCATCCACGCCGAGGACCACGTCATCCTGTTCCTCGTGGACAAGCGCCGTATTCGCGAGGTCGAGCGCTTGTTCCAGGTCAGCGTCACCTTCGTGTGATCTCGCGCGATGCACTTGCTCGTCGTCGTCAAGATCCTCGGCCTGCTGCTGATGCTCTTCAGCATCAGCATGCTGCCGCCGGCCGTTTTCGGCTGGTACGACGGTGACGCCACCGCCGCGGCGTTTCTGGAGGCGTTCGCGCTGATCCTGGTCGCCGGCACGGTGCTGTGGTCCACGACGTTCCGGGTACAGCGGCGCCTGCGCCTGCGCGAGGGTTTCATCGTGGTCGCCCTGTTCTGGACCGTGCTCGGCCTGGCGGGTGCGGTGCCACTGTATCTATCGGACGCACTTGAACTGTCGGTGACGAACGCCGCCTTCGAGGCCATCTCGGGGCTCACCACGACCGGATCGACCGTGATCGTCGGCCTCGACGAGCTCCCGCGCTCGATCCTGTTCTACCGGCAACAACTCCAGTGGGTCGGCGGCATGGGCATCATCGTGCTCGCCGTCGCCATCCTCCCGGTGCTCGGCATCGGCGGGATGCAGCTCTATCGCGCCGAGGTCCCGGGGCCCGTCAAGGACACCAAGCTCACCCCGCGCATCGCGGAGACGGCCAAGGCGCTGTGGTACATCTACGTCGGGCTCACCGCCCTGTGCGCCCTGGCGTACTGGCTCGCCGGGATGAGTGTCTTCGATGCCGTGGCGCATGCCTTCACCACGGTATCGACAGCCGGTTTCTCACCCTACGACGCCAGCATTGGCCATTTCGACAGCGCCTTGATCGAGATGGTGGGCGTGCTGTTCATGGTCCTCGGCGGCGTCAACTTCGCCCTGCACTTCGCGGCCATGCGCCGGCGCAGCCTGAGTCCGTATACGCTCGACGGCGAGTGCCGCATGTACGGCGCCTGGCTGATTGTGCTGGCTACGATTACCGTCGGTTACTTGGTTTTGCAAGGCACATTCGCGCCGGCTGAAGCGTGGCATCATGGTGTCTTCAACATCGTCTCAACGGCCACAACGACGGGGTATGTATCCACCGATTTCTCGGTCTGGCCACACTTCCTGCCGGTATTGCTCGTTTTCGCTAGCTTCGTCGGCGCGTGCGCGAGCTCGACGGGCGGCGGACTCAAGGTCATCCGCGTGCTGCTGCTGGCCAAGCAGGGTCGGCGCGAGCTCACCCGGCTGGTGCACCCGAACGCGCGCGTGGCGGTCAAGATCGGGGGCAAGGCGCTGGACGACCAGATCATTCAGGGCGTCTGGGGCTTCTTCGCTGCCTATATCCTGGTGTTCGCGGTCGGCATGCTGTTGCTGATGATCGCGGGTGAAGATCAGGTCACCGCCTTCTCGGCCATGGCGGCGACATTGAACAATCTCGGACCCGGTCTGGGCGAGGTCGCGCCCCACTTCCGCGACGTCACGGATTTCTCCAAGTGGGTGCTTTGCCTGGCGATGCTGATGGGCCGGTTGGAGATCTTCACGATCCTGGTGCTGCTCACGCCCGATTTCTGGCGCAATTGAGATCGCGTGAGCGGGGTTGGTGTTCGCGCACTGCGTCCCCATCCCCTCCGAGCAGCGCAGCGAGGGCGAGCGCGAGGTGCTGCGTAGGCGGGTGTCGAGTCTCGCCCGATGGCGCCTGGCACAGTTGCTGGTCTGGGGGTGCCGGGCGTGGCCGACGTGGTCAACCGCATCCGGGTGGAGCCGGCGGAGCCCGCTATGAGTCGTATCGAGCAGTTCGAGCAAATGCTGGCGAGCGGACGCGACAGCGCCATGCTGCGCTTTTCGCTGGGCAACGAGTACCTGCATGCCGAGCAGCCCGAGCGAGCGATCGAGCACCTGCAGAAAGCGGTCGAGTTCGACGCAGGCTACTCGGCGGCCTGGAAGGCGCTGGGCACGGCATTGGAGCGCGGCGAGCGCGTCGGCGAGGCCGTCGAGGCCTATCGAAGAGGGGTCGATGCGGCCGAGGCGCGCGGCGACAAGCAAGCGGCCAAGGAGATGCGCGTGTTCCAGCGCCGCCTCGAGAAGCGCGGCGAATGAACGACCACGCAGCCCCGCCGGCGCAAAAGCCCCCGCTGCCACGGGAGCTGCTCCACCCGCGCTATTGGGCGCTGTGGGCCGCCGTGGTGGCGCTCGGGCTCCTTTGTTGGCTGCCGCGGCGCTGGCGCGACGGCCTGGGTGCGCGCATCGGCGAGTGGCAGCACCGCCACAACCCCAAACGCCGCGGCACGGTCGAGCTGAATCTGTCGCTGTGCTTTCCCGACTGGTCCCAGGCCGAGCGTGACGCGCTCGCCCGCGAGCACTTCCGTGCCTATGGCCGATCCATGCTGGATCAGCCCTTGCTGTGGTGGGATCGGCGCCGAAGCATCCCGCGGACGGTGTGCCGCGTCGAGGGGATCGAGCACGTTCACGAGCAACGCCGCCAGGGGCGCTCGGTCATCCTGATCGAGCCCCACACGACGGGCCTGGAGTTCGGCGGCGGCGCGCTCACGCGCTATACCCCCTACTGCACGATCGGCAACGAGCTCGGCTCCCCCTTGCTCGACTGGCTGGTGACCTACACGCGGGCGCGTTTCGGTGTGACCGTGTTTCGCCGCTCCCAGGGTCTGCGCCCCGTAATCCGCGCGCTCCGCCAGGGCACGGTCTTTTTCTACATGCCCGACGAGGATTTCGGCGATGCCAACAGCGTGTTCGCGCCCTTCTTCGGGCAAGCCAAGGCGACGCTGACCACGGTGGGGCGCTTGGCCGAGCGTACCGGCGCAGCCGTGGTGCCGATGTACGCCTACTACCGTGTCGAGGAGCGCGTCTACCACATCGTCTTCGGTGAGCCCTTGGCGAGCTTCCCGAGCTGCGATCCCGTCGCCGACGCCACGCGGGTCAACGAGGTGATGGAAGCGTTCATCCGCCAGCGCCCCGAAGCGTATATGTGGGGCTATCGGCTGTTCCGCCATCGGCCCGACGGCAGCCGCCGGCATTATCCCAAATACGACAAGCGCACCCGCCGGCGGCGTCAGCGGCGCCGGCGCGCGCAGCGATAGCCGACGCACCCACCACTCGCCTCGGCCGACGCCTGGGTCAGCGCTTGCGCCGCCGAAAGCGCTTGTAGCTCCACATGTATTGATGCGGGGCGAGGCTGATGCAGCGCTCGACCTCGCGATTGACGGCGGCGGCGGCGCGGACGGGGTCGGGATCGGCCACAGCGGTGGCAGCCGGCCAGAAGTGTGCACGGAAGCCGCGCCCGCGGGGTAAGCGCTTCATCACGGTGAATAGCACCTCGGCCCCCGAGCGCTCGGCCAGGCGCGACAGCAGG
>CAYUKN010000046.1:0-3786 GCA_964445325.1 uncultured Ectothiorhodospiraceae bacterium | reverse complement strand
CATCACGGTGAATAGCACCTCGGCCCCCGAGCGCTCGGCCAGGCGCGACAGCAGGGTCATCGTGACCGCGTCGATACCGAAGAAGGGAGCCATCACGCCGTCGGCGGCCCGCGGTGCCTGGTCCGGCAGGATGCCGATGGCACCGCGGTGTTTGAGCACGCGGTGCAGGGCACGCACGCCCTGGCCGTCAGCGGCTACCGGTTGCATACCGAGGCGCTGGCGCCCGCTATACATGGGCGCGGCCAGCCACGCCACGCGCGGTGGACGGAACAAGACGGTCACGGGCGTCCAGTGACCGCAGTACATCCCGGCGAGCTCCCAGTTGCCCACGTGGGGCGTGGCGAAGATGATCCCACGGCCCGAACGCAGAGCGCGCTCGATGTGCTTGCGACCCCGGACTTCGCGGACGCAGCGCAGCCCGCGCGCCGTCGCGGTCTGCCACAGCCACAACCCCTCGGCGAGGGTCTTGCCGCTCTCGATAAGGCTGCGTCGCAGCTGCTTGCGCTGCCACTCGGCGGATCGCTCGGGGTAGCAACGCGCCAGATTGTCCCGGCTGATGCGGCGCTCGCGCGTCGGCAGACGCCACAGCAGCCAGCCGATGCCGGCACCGATGGACTGGACGAGACGAAAGGGCAGGCAAGACCACAGCCAGATAGTGGCGCTCGCGAGCCGGGAGCCGAGAGTCGGGGCGGGTCGGGGCATGGCGCGTCACCATAGCCGCGTCACTCGCGCAAAACAAAAAAAGCCCGGCCGTCCGCTGGCCGGGCTGCCTTCCGATGGCACGAGGTGAAGCTCGAAGCACAGTCCTGATAACCCCTCCCCTGGGGTGGACTCCCTGTCGGGTGCTGACCCGCCGACATCCCGTGTCGGCGGTGCCCGATCCTGGGCCGTTGGTCGTCCCGACCAACTTCCTCCCTGACAGCGGCTCCTCTGCCCTCCGATGGCAAGTGTATGGTGGCGCCCCGGCGGCGGGCCGGTCATGTCGCCGTTGCCGGCGATTCGTTGCCCGCCATGCGGACAGTCGCTGTCGGTCGACACCGACGCCAGACCGCCTCGCGCGATCACCGCCACGCGGCCGCGGGGCGTGGGCGTGATTGCCGTCGCTCGGGTTCGGGGGCAGGGGAGGAAACAAAAAAGCCCGGCTCCAATACGGAGCCGGGCTACCGTCCGATGGCTCGAGGTGAAGCTCAAGAGGATTCCCTGGGACCCGATCCGTGGCCCGAGCCGGTCTCTCGGCGCTCCTCAGCGGCCTGTATCCATGATCGGCCGTTGCCGCTGCCTCGGCGTCCGCTCTGCCTGAGCGGTCCCGTTCCTGGATGCGTCCGCTTCCTCGTCCTGAGCATTCTCATGATGGTCGGAGCACGGCGGGCGGTCATGTCCACCTCGGCCACACTTGGGCGTGGCGATTGCCGACATTCGTCGTAGGACATGTCCTACAAGGCCGCTTGCATCGGCGCCAACCGTGGTCGACGATACGCGCCCTCCGGCACGGGTGGCGGGCTCGCACGCAAAGGAGAAGGTGGGGTGATGATCGGCTTGTTGCAACGCGTCACTGAGGCGAGCGTGACGGTCGATGCGGAGCAAGTCGCCACCATCGGGCGCGGCCTGCTCGTTTTGGTCGGCGTCGAGCGGGGCGACACGCAAGCGAGCGCCGAGCGCCTGGGCGAGCGCCTGCTGGGCTATCGCGTCTTCGCCGATGAGCAAGGGCGGATGAACGCCTCGGTTACGGCCGTCGCCGGGGCGTTGTTGCTGGTGCCGCAATTCACCCTGGCGGCCGATACGCGCAAGGGCCGGCGTCCCAGTTTTGCCACGGCCGCCGATCCCGCGGAGGGCGAGCGATTGTTCACCCATTTGGTCGAGCAAGCGCAGCGTGCGCCCGCTGTCACGGTGGCCCACGGACGCTTCGGCGCCGACATGCGGGTGGCCTTGGTCAATGACGGCCCGGTCACGTTCGAGCTACGGGTGCCGCCGACCTAGCGTTTCCCTCGGTCGGGCGGTGCGGGCGTGATGGGTTATGATGAGGCGAACGGGCGAGGAGAGCACGGCGATGACACAGCGTAACGCCGAGATTCAGCGTGCCACCGGCGAGACCTCAGTGCGGGTGGCGCTCGATCTGGATGGCACCGGCCAGATCGAGGCGGATACCGGCATCGGCTTCTTCGACCACATGCTCGCCCAGGTGGCGCGCCACGGCCTGCTCGATTTGCGCGTCGCCGCGCAAGGGGATCTCGGCGTCGATGGCCACCACACCGTCGAGGATGTCGGCATCGTCATGGGCCAGGCGATCGCCCACGCGCTCGCCGAGGCCCGCGGGATCAAGCGTTACGGCCACGCGTACGTGCCGCTCGACGAGGCCCTGTCGCGCGTGGTCGTCGATCTGTCGGGTCGACCCGGGCTCTGCTTCTTCGCGCGCTTCGAGCGCGAGCGTGTGGGCGATTTCGACACCGAGCTCGTGCAGGAGTTCTTCCAAGGACTGGCCAACCACGCCCGTTGCACGCTGCACGTCGACAACCTGCGCGGCGACAATGTCCACCACGTGATCGAGACCTTGTTCAAGGCGTTCGGGCGCGCGTTGCGCGACGCCGTCGCGCAGGAGCCGCGCATCGGCGACGCGACACCCTCCACCAAGGGCCGTCTCTGAAGGAGCCCCCATGCGCACGATCGCCGTGGTGGACTACGGCATGGGCAACCTGCGCTCGGTCGCCAAGGCGCTCGAGCATGTCGCCGAGCCCGGCCAGCGCGTGCGCGTGACCGATGAGGCGGCGGTGATCGAGGCGGCCGAGCGCGTGGTCTTCCCGGGACAGGGCGCCGCGCGCGATTGCATGCGCGCCATCGACGCCCACGCGCTGCGCGGGCCGCTGGAGACGGCGGCGCGCTCGCGGCCCTTCCTCGGGATGTGCATGGGACTGCAGGTGCTGCTCGACGCCAGTGAGGAAAACGACGGCACGGACTGCCTCGGGGTGTTGCCCGGGCGGGTACGCTACTTCGGGACCCTCGGTCGCGACGCGACCGGCGCCGCCCTCAAGATCCCGCACATGGGCTGGAATGCGGTCGAGCAGAGGCAGGCGCATCCGCTGTGGCGCGGCATCGCCGACGGCACGCGGTTTTACTTCGTGCACAGCTATTACGCCGAGCCGGCCGACGCCGAGCTCGTCGCGGGCACGACCGAGCACGGCATCCGCTTCACCTCGGCGATCGCGCGCGCCAATGTCTTCGCCTGCCAATTCCACCCCGAGAAGAGCTCGGGGGATGGGTTGCGGCTGCTGGCCAATTTCGTCGCGTGGAACGGGGAAGGCGGGCCATGCTGATGATCCCCGCCATCGATCTGAAGGGGGGCTGCTGCGTGCGCCTGCGCCAGGGCCGCATGGACGACGACACGGTGTTCTCGGCCGATCCGGTGGCCACGGCGCAGCGCTGGCAAGCGGCGGGCGCGCGCCGACTCCATCTGGTCGATCTCGATGGTGCGGTCGCGGGCTATCCGCTGCATGCGAGCGTGATCGGCGAGATCACGAAGGCGTGCCCCGATCTCCCACTGGAGGTTGGCGGCGGCGTCCGCACCATCGAGACCCTGGCAGCCTATCTGGACACGGGGGTCCAGTGGGCGATCATCGGCACGCAGGCGGTGCGTGATCCGGATTTCGTGCGCCAAGCGTGCGCACGGTACCCGGGGCGCGTCATCGTCGGCCTGGATGCCTTTGATGGCCGCGTCGCGGTCGAGGGCTGGTCCGAGACGGCCGATCTCGATGCGGTGGCGTTCGCCCGGACCTTCGCCGACGCCGGGGTCAG
>CAYUKN010000045.1:0-18341 GCA_964445325.1 uncultured Ectothiorhodospiraceae bacterium | reverse complement strand
CCGCCGTCGCACTCGTCGATCATGCGATCGAGCTCGCCGGCGAGCTGTTGCAATGCATCGATACGCCGGCGCACCGCCGCACGCTGGCGCCGAGCGACCGCCTCGATCTCGCGGCAGTCGCTCGCGCCCGCGTCCGCCAACGTCAGTAGCTCGCGAATCCGATCCAGCGGGAACCCGAAATCGCGGGCGTGGCAGATGAACTGCAAGCGCCGGCGCTCGGCCTCGCCGTAGCGGCGCTGGCCCCCGGGGGTGCGCGCCGCCGGCGTGAGCAGGCCCTGGCCCTCATAATAGCGTAGCGTCTGCACGTGCAGACCGGCTTCGCGCGCGAGCGCGCCGATCGTCCATTGGGCTTGGGTCATCGCCTTGAACCTACAAAGACTGTAGGGATTAGGCTACGCCGTGAGATTTCAATGGGGAAGCGGGATGGCGGATTGCTGTGACGACGCGGCCCCGACGGGCCAGACCACACCGCGCTATCGGCGGGTGCTGTTCGTGGTGATCGGTCTCAATCTGGCGATGTTCGCCGTCGAGATGGGCGCCGGCGTCAAGGGCGAGTCGCTCGCGCTGCAAGCGGACGCGCTCGACTTCCTCGGCGACGGCCTGACCTATGCCCTCAGCCTTGCCGTGCTGGGCGCGGCGCTGCGTGTGCGCTCGGCCGCGGCCTTGATCAAGGGACTATCGCTGGCGGCGCTGGCCGTCTGGATCCTCGCCAGCGCGGTCTATCGGGTGTTCGTC
Source organism: uncultured Ectothiorhodospiraceae bacterium (assembly GCA_964445325.1). Taxonomy (GTDB): domain Bacteria; phylum Pseudomonadota; class Gammaproteobacteria; order XJ16; family Halofilaceae; genus Halofilum. The sequence continues at coordinate 17,606 of CAYUKN010000045.1, read as the reverse complement.
CTGGGCGAGCCCAGCGCGATGGTGATGGGCGCCGTGGGCGCGATGGCGCTGGCGACCAATGTCGTCAGCGCGTTGCTGCTCATGCGGTATCGCGACGGCGATGCCAACGTGCGCTCGGTGTGGCTGTGCAGCCGCAACGACGCCATCGGCAACCTCGCTGTGCTCGCGGCAGCGGGGCTCGTCGCGGGCACGGCCACCGCCTGGCCCGATCTGGTGGTCGCCACGGGCCTGGCGGCGCTGTTCCTGCATTCGGCGAGCCGTATCATCGGTCAGGCCTACGGCGAGTGGCGCACCGGCGGCAGTGCGGCGACTCCGACCGTGCAGTAACTGGCGGCGCGCCCCGTCAGCGGCAATGGCTTCCTACGGCGTTGGCCGCGGGCCCCGCCCAGTGCCGCGGCCAAGGGGCCGTGGGCGATTGCCCGGTCATCGAGGCGTTGCGCGGCGAGACGGCCTCGCTGGACAGGTGAAGCAAAGCGCCCTTCCCTACGCCGACGGGATGAGTCAAGGTTGCAAGCCATCGGATCGCATCGGCGCTCGCTGGGTGGCCCGATCCTGACCAGCCAAGATGACCGAGAAAGCAATCGATGGAATGGCTCGTTCGACTACGCGATCGTCTATTGCCGGGCATGCGCAAGCTCGCCGGCCGGGGCGCTGACCCGGAGACCGAGATCGCGGTCTGCCTGCGCGAGCACGTCCGGCCCGCGCTCGAGACCGTGCGAGCGGAGCTGGACGAACAAGGCTTCGAGACCGACATCGACGTCGGCGACGACGACACGATCACGCTCGAGGCGACCAATTTTAATGGTCTCCCGCTGCAATACACGGCCCGTGGCCACGTCTACAACGAAGCGGTGGTGAACATGGCCTCGATGGTCGACAAGGGCCAACTCCATCAGTACCCCATGATCGAGATCGAGTCGGGTGGCAAGACCCGTCTCTACCGCCCGGGCCGGTGCGATCGGGAGGCCATCGAGCGCGCCGCTCGCAAGTACTATCGCGATTTCCTGATGCGCACCCCCGAGGGCGATTGAGCCGGTCGAAAGCCGTCGCCACGGGTGGTTCGAGGGGCCCCGCGCGGGCCCTTCAAAAAACCTCAACCCACCTTGAAAAAAATCCGTAAGTTCGCGTCGTGCGCGGACAAAACCGGGTCGCCTCGCGCCTTGTGGGACAACCGCCCCGCCTCTATTGTGCGCATGCAATCCGGGAGGTGACGACGATGGCCGAGCGACTCCGAAACAGCTTTCTCCAGCACTGCATGCAAGACTTCGCCACGGGTGCACCCTGGGTGCCCGAGGCGGGTGGACCGACGGGCTATACACGGCCCCAGACGCACGGCTGGCGGGATTCGCCCACGCTCAAGGTCGCACTCGACGTAGCCGATCGGTTCCGTCCGGATCACGCCGCACGCACGGCGCTGCGCGCCTGGGCGGGCGACGCCGCGGCCCAGGCACGGGCGGTTGTGGACGCCGCCGTGCTGCCGGCGCTCGAGGCGGTGGCGAGCGACCTCGCGGCACAGGGCTATCCGGTGGAGCTGCACCACGACACCGGTGTGGCCAGGCTACGGGTCACCAACTACAACGGCTCCCAGTTGGTCTACGACGTCGAGGGTCAGGTCGAGTCGGAGCCGGTCGCGTCGCTGGCCGACGCCTACCAAGGGCGCAACAAGCAGTTCGCGGTCATACGCATCGATTCGTGGGGCCGCACGCGGTGGCGCCAGCCCGTCGCCTGCAGCCAGCGCGCGATCGAGCGCGACTGCCGCCACGAGATGCGCCGCGCGCTACTCTGGTAGACGCTATCGGGACCGCGGGTCGATGGCCCGCGGCCCTGTCTTTGTGCCCTTCGCGCCGGTCGACCCGACCTGCGCACGACCGTCAGCGCCGTGTCGCACCCCGGCGGCCTGGCGTATCCTGTTGCACCCGCAGACGCATCTCGCGCAATCCCCATGCCGGAGACCGATCTCGACACGGGCGAAGCCATCGACGCTTTCGTGGACCGCTTCTACGCGCGCGTGCTCGCCGATCCCCTGCTCGCGCCGGTGTTCATCGACACGGCACAGATCGAGCTCGGCGCGCACCTGCCGCGCATCAAGGCGTTCTGGCGCAAGATGATCCTGGGGGAGTCGGGTTACAGCCGGAACATGGTGGCCCAGCACGCACGCGTGCACGCGCACACCCGCTTCGAGCGCGCGCATTTCGCGCGCTGGGTCGGGTTGTTCGAGGCCACGCTCGATGCCCACTACGCCGGCCCTTATGCGCGCCACACACGGACATTGGCGCGCACGATCGCGACCAACCTGGAACGCAATCTCGACCGCTATATCGCGGCCTCGTGAGCGTGCTTGTCAGCGCCGGCGCGGCGGGTAGCGCCACCAGCTCCACGCCACCAGCGCGGCGAACGCGAGATAGGCGAGGTGGGTTTGCCACAAGGGGACGTCGACGTAGAGCAGCCGCCGAGCCCAGTGGCCGATGAACGTGCCCGTCATCGCCTCTTCGCCGGCCAGCGCCCGCCAACGCGCTTCCAGCAACGTCAGCGGGCAATACACGCCCGCCACGACCTGAGCGACCACGATGGCCATCGCCGCGGCGTGGCCCCAGCGCAAGCCGGGATGGCGCACCCATGCCCACCCCGCGGCGACGCCGACCAGGATCGCGCCCTGCCCGCCCACGACGAACGCGACGAACGCCAGATGCACCAGGGCGAGGAGGTCGGCGGCGAGGGCGTAGTCGATCATCGCGTGCCCGCCCCGGGGTTGCCGGCTCGCCCGCGCGCGAGGCCGAGGCTGCGGGCCCGGGCGAGCGGGGCGGGCGCGCGAGAAGGCGACGCAGCGTGTTCTGCGATGCCGCGCTGGTGCCGCGTATGGGCTCGGTTCACCATGGCGCGGACGGCGGCGTGCCCACCCGGGCGCGCGGGCGGAGGGAGAGCAGCCATGGGCGACACCGACGAGCGACTGGACAACAATGCGGCCCATGCTGGTTGGCTCGAGTTCAACAATCGGGCCAAGCGACCGGAGCGCCGCACGGCGATTGCCGCTTGCATGGACGCCCGGCTCGACATCCATCGCGTGCGCGGCTTGCAGGAGGGCGTGGCCCACGTCATCGGCAACGCGGATGCCGTCGTCGGCGAGGAAGTCACCCGGTCGCTGGCGCTATCGCAACACAAGCTCGGCACCGATGGGCGCATACTGATCCACCACGGCGACTGCGGCATGCCGGGACGCGACGACGCCGCCGCGAAGACCGCCACCGAGCGCGATAGCGGCCGCTGGCCTGCCCTCGCGCTCGCGGGCGGGGCCGATCGCGGCGACGGTCGCCAGGGCTGCTCGGAACGAGTGGTGCCCACGCCTTGATGGGGCGGTCCGGGCCCATTCGCCGCCGAGCCCGTATGCTCACGGCCTTGCTTGTTCTGGCTCTGCCGGCATGCGGGCCGCCCGAGCTCCCGCGACTGGCCCCGGACGCCCGCCTGCTCGCCTTCGGCGACAGCCTGACCCACGGTGTCGGTGCCGCCGCGGATCAGAGCTATCCCGCCGTCCTCGCCGACCGGATCGGCCGCGAGGTAGTGCGCTCGGGCGTGCCCGGCGAGCGAGCCGCCGCTGGGCGCGAGCGCTTACCCGGTGTGCTCGATCGGGTCGAGCCCGACCTCGTCGTGCTCTGCCACGGCGGCAACGATATCCTCGACGGCCGCGACCCGGCCGCCATTCGCGGTGACCTGGAGGCAATGGTGCACGCCATCCAGGACCGCGGCATTCCCGTGATGCTCATCGGCGTGCCCGCCCAGTCCGGACTCGGCGCCACGGCCGCACTCTATTACGACGTGGCCGAGGCGACGGGCGTACCGTTGGAGGACGAGGCACTGGAGACGATCATCGGCGACGCGTCGCTCAAATCCGACCCCGTGCATCCCAACGCCGCCGGCTACCGCGAGTTGGCGCGCGCCGTGCACCGCCTGCTCATCGAGTCCGGGGCCGTCGCCGAAGCATCATGACGGTGGCCCCCGCATGGGCGGCGCGCCGGACCAGGAGGAGCGAACATCGATGCGGCTGTTCTACTGCGATCACTTCGTGCTCGAGCTGCCCGCGGACCACCGCTTCCCTATGAGCAAGTACCACCGGCTGCGGGAACGCACGGCCGCGGCAGGCGGCTTCGCCCTGGCAGAGCCCCCCGCAGTGGATGACACCCAGTTGCTCGCCGTCCACGAGCGCGACTATGTCGAGCGCGTGATCGCCGGCCGACTCGATCGCCACGAGGTGCGCGCCCTGGGCTTCCCCTGGTCGGACCAGCTCGTGGCGCGCTCGCGGCGCTCGGTAGGCGGCACCCTGGCGGCCGCCCGGGCGGCGCTGACCGACGGCGCAGCAGGCAACCTCGCCGGCGGCACCCACCACGCCCAGACCAACGCCCCGCAGGGCTTTTGCGTGTTCAACGACGGCGCCGTCGCCCTGCGCACGCTGCAGCGCGAAGGCGCCATCGAGCGGGCGCTGGTGTTCGACACCGACGTCCACCAAGGCAATGGCACGGCCCAGATCTTCGCGGGTGATGCGAGCGTCACCACGGTCTCGCTGCACGGCGCGCGCAACTTCCCCGCGCGCAAGGTGCCCAGCGATGTCGATCGACCTCTCGACGAGGGTACCGGGGACGCGGCCTATCTGGCCGCGCTCGACGAGGCCTGGCGCGCCGGCCTGTCGCTGGGCCGGCCCGATCTCGTGCTCTATGTCGCCGGCGCCGATCCGTATGCCCATGACCGCCTGGGCCGCCTGGCGCTGACAAAGGAAGGCCTGGCCGCGCGCGACGCGCGCGTCGTCGCTCACTGCCGCGCCGCGGGTCTGCCCGTGGCCGTCGTCATGGCCGGCGGCTACGCCCCCGACGTCGACGACATCGTCGACATCCACCTCACCACCCTCGAGCAGATCGCCACCCTGGCCGGGCGCCCCTTGCGGCCTGACACGTTAGCGGCGGCGGAATGCCTTGACGCGAGTGGAGAACCACGAATGAACACGAATGGACACGAATGATTTTTTCGGGGTGGCCAACGAGCGACAGGGATCGACTACACACGCCATTTCCTATTTTTAAGTCGTGCGCATCTCGTGTTCATTTTGTCGTTCAAGACAGCGGTTCAATGCAGCAAGCTCGTATCAACTACGCTCCACCCACCTTTGGGACCCCCGCAATCTATTCGTGTCCATTCGTGTTCATGCGTGGTTGTTCCAACGCGTCGATAGAACCAGGGCGATTCAGAACGCAGTCGCGCGGCAGTGTGAGGTGGACGGCGATGGGCAGGTGGTCGGAGGGGCCGCCGTCGAGGACCTCCATGCGATCGACGCCGAGCTCGGGGCTGGTGAGGATGTGGTCGAAGTTGCGCCGCGGGCGCCATGCGGGCCAAGTGTTGAGGCGATCGGTGGGCTCGTCGAGCCGGGTCCGGGCGAAGAAGCGCCGCATCTCGCGGGCATCGTCGGGCGCGTTGAAGTCGCCCATGACGACGACATGGCGCGCACCGGCGATGCGCTCGGCGATGTAGTCGAGTTGGCGCCCCCGGGTCATGCGACCCAAGGCGAGATGGACGATGATGACAACGAATCGGTCGGCGCCCGTGCCGAACTCCAGCTGGAGCGCGCCGCGGCCGGGCACCAGCCCCGGCAGCGCCAGCCGACGCATGCGATCAGGGGTCCACTGGGCCAGGGCCCCGATGCTGTGCTGAGCGAAACGCCCCAGGCGCCGGTTGGTGCGCTCGCCCCACCAGCCGTAACCGGCACGGCGCGCGAGATACTCGGTCTGGCCGATGTAGCGGGTTCGCCGGCTCCCCGCGTCCGCCTCCTGGATGGCCACCAGGTCATACCCCCTCATCTGGTCTGCGACGGCCGCGAGGGTCCGCAGGCGCTGATCGTGCGGGAGGACATGCTTCCAGCCGCCGGTGAGGTAGTGGCGGAAGCGCGAGGTCTCGATACCGACTTGGATGTTGTAGGAGAGCAGGCGCAGGCGCTGCCCCGAGGCGGCGCCGTCCGCGCCCTCAGTCACCACCGTCACGGATGGCCGCGACGCGCTCGTCGATGATCTGGATCATGTTGTCGAAGCTACCGGCGTCGCCGGCGGAGATGATATAGCGCCCGTCTATGACAACCGAGGGCGTTCCCCGAACCCCGTAGGCGGACTGCAGGCGCTTAGCGCGCTTGATACGCGCATTCACCGCGAACGAGTTCATCGTCTTGGCGAACTCGTCGCCGTCGATGTCGAGCTCCTCGACGAACGCACCGATGGCTTCGGCCGACTGCAGCTTGCGGCCCTCGTCATGGATCGCCTCGAACATGGGGTGATGGAAGCGATCGAGCACGCCCATGATCTTGGCCGCGTAGAAGGCGCGCGCGTGGACCTCCCAGCTCGGCCGGAAGATCGCAGGAACGTGGGTGAACGTCACACCCTCGGGGACGTCGTCCTTCCAATCGGCGATGTGATGGCGGAAATTGTCGCAGTGGGGGCAGCCGTACCAGAAGAACTCCCGCACCTCGATGGTGTCGGGATCATCACCCGGCTTGGGTCCGTCCAGCGTTTGGTAGCGTTCCGCCGCGAGCACCGCCGTGGGGCCCAGCAAGGCCGACAGCAACAGGCCGAATGCGGCTGCGAGCAAAGCAACGCGCTGCATATCCATTCCCCTCGTTCAGTGCCGGCACGCGGGGTGCGGCGTCACCGAGGACCTCAGTTGAGGCCCGCCATGTACTCCGAGACCGCCTTGATCTCGGCATCGGTCAGGTCGCTGGCGAGCGAGCGCATCATGGCGTTGCGGTCGTTGGCACGCTCACCCGAGCGGAAGTATTTGAGCTGCTGCTCCAGGTAGCTGCGGTACTGCCCCCCCACGACCGGGTAGTCCGCTGCCGGGTTGCCCTTGCCGCTGGGGCCATGGCATGCGACGCACGCGGTCACGTCCTTGTGCGGGATGCCGCCGAGATAGATCTTGCGGCCGCGCTCGACGAGGTCCTCGTCCGAGGCGCCCATGACCTTGTGGGACTGCTGACTGTAGTAGGCCGCGAGGTCGCGCATGTCCTGCTTGTCGAGATTCGCGACCATGCCGGTCATCTGGGCGTTTTGACGCTCATCGCCCTGCTTGAAGTCCCAGAGCTGTTTGTAGATGTAGCCGGCGTGTTGGCCCGCTATATTGGGCCATTGGGCTTGCGGGCTGTTGCCCTTCGGGCCGTGGCAGGCGGTGCACCGTTGCGCTTTCTGGGCACCGGCTTCGGGATCACCGCCGTGGAGCAAGGGCTTCGCGCCGCCCGCGGACTGGCTATCGCCGCCGTTGCCATCGTCAGCGGCCATGACACCGGTGAGCGCCATCAGCGCCCAAAAGGCGATTGCCGTCGCTGCCTTCTTCATCGTCGCCAAACTCCTTACAATAGCGCCTCGGCCCGGCGCTCGTGCGCCCAAGCACGAGGGATGGACTATACCAGAGTCTCCCGGGCGTTCAATTACGCGCCCTCGGAGTCGCCATGGCCGAAGTCGCCGATCGCTATGCCCGCGCCGCGTTCGGCGGCAGCATCGCTCGTCTGGCGCAATTGCCACCGGACAGCGGCCGCGAGGTTGCTTTCGCAGGGCGCTCCAATGCGGGCAAATCCAGCGTCCTCAATGCCATCACCGGGCGCAAGAATCTCGCCTACACGTCCAAGACCCCGGGACGCACCCAACTCATCAATCGGTTCGACCTCGGCCCCGATCAGCGCCTCATCGATCTGCCCGGCTACGGCTACGCCAAGGTGCCCGAGGCGACGCGGCGCAACTGGGAGCGCTTACTGGGCGACTACCTACGCCAGCGCCAAGCGCTCGCGGGCGTCGTGCTCGTGCTCGACGCGCGCCGCGGCGTCACCGAGCTCGACTGGCGCCTGCTCGAGCTCCTGGGACCGCGCTCGCTGGCCGTGCACGCCGTGCTGACCAAGGCGGACAAGCTCAAGCGCGGTCCGGCCAAGCAAGCGCTGACGCAGGCTCACGGTGCGCTCGAGTCCGCCGGTGTCGAGGCCACCCTGCAACTGTTTTCGGCGACCAAGCCCGATGGGATTACCGATCTCCACTCGATGCTCGACACCTGGCTCGGTTTCTCCGGCGACCCCGGCTGACCCGCCCCGCCGAGCGCGAGCGCCACACGCGCACACACGGCGCTCGATGGCGGCGGGGCCGCCCGGCGATCGACATACGCCGCGACAGCGCCAATGGCTGGAGGACACGCGATGAGTGATACGCGCCCCATCCCGCCGATCGCCGCCTGGCTGGGCTACGGCGGCTTGATCCCGTTCGCGAGCGCCGCCGCCTGTTGGCTCGGGGGCGAGACGGCGGCGTTCGCGGCGTCGGTACTGCGTGCCTACAGCGCCGCCATTCTGGCCTTCCTCGGCGGCATCCCCTGGGGGCTCGGCCTGCAGCCGGACGCGCGCCGCATGGGCGAGCGCCTGATCGTCGGGGTGGTGCCGGCGCTGGTCGCTTGGATCGCGCTGCTGCTCCCCGTGCTGCCCGCCCTGGCGATCCTCGCCGGAGCCTTTGCCGCACTCTACGCCTGGGACGAGTGGCGCAATCTCGCTGCGGCGCCCGAGTGGTTCCGGCGGCTGCGGCGCCACCTGAGCGCAGGTGTCGTCGCCTGCCACCTGTTGGCGCTGCCCGCGCTCGCCTGAAGAGCCCGCGCGCCCGGGCCAGTGCCCCGCGTACGGGGGCGGGGGCGTGCTATGTTGAACAGTCGATTGCATCCCGAGTTGGCACGGCCTGTGCGACCCGGATGGATGGGTGTTGTCGCGCAGTGCCGTGCGACCGCCGAGGCGCCGAAGGAGAACCGCCGTTGTCTCACGCGCTCGAAGACACTACGGAGCTGCTCGCGCTCGCCCAGTCGCTCGTAGCCTCCGTCGACGCCCAGGGGCACGTCCTCGAGCGCGAGCCGAGCTCGACTGCGGCGACCGTGAGCGAGCTCGCGCATGCGGGCGACGAGCAGCTTGTGGCGACCATGCTGGAGACGGCGGCGCGAGCAGGCGGGTTGGTCGCGCGCACGGGCGCCGACCGCGACGGCACCGGAGCGACCCGCTATCGGGTCGCGGCGGTCGGGCCCGATCGCCTGCTGGTGGGCGTTGCGCCCCATCCCGGCCAGTGCGGCGGTGCGGGCGACGACGCGGCGGACGTCTCGGCCCGGCCCGCCTCGGGCGGCGGCGAGTTCGAGCGCCTGCTCGCTGCGGCGCGCGCCCTGCGCAATTCACGTCCGTTGGGGCCCGTCGGCGAGGGCGGTGCGGCGCATGGCGACGCCGCTGCGGCGGGCGCTGATGCGGACCATGACAGCGCCTGGCGTGCGCCAGCCGAGCCCGGCATGAGCTTGGCCGATGCCCAGGCCCGGCTCGGCCAGATCGCGGCCTCGCTACCCGGCGCGCTCTACCAATTCGTCCATGGGCGCGACGGCCAATACCGATTCACCTATATCAGCGAGGGCTTGTGGCGCCTGGGCGGCTTCGCCGAGGACGCGACGCTCCAGGATTTCGCGACCTTTGTCGCGCATGTGCCCGAGGACGAGCAGGGGGAGTTGCTCGCGGCGATCCAGCGCTCGGAGCGCACTTTGGAGCCCCTCGAGCACGAGTTCCGGCTGCGTACACCTAGGGGGACCATCTGGGTCGAGGCACGCTCGGTGCCGACCGACCTGGGCGACGGCTCGGTCGTATGCAATGGGGTGCTGTTCGATGTGACCCAGCGCCGCGAGGCCCAGGAGACGGCGCGTCGGCTCAACGCCATCCTCGAGACAACGCCCGATCTGGTGGTGCTGACCGACACGGACGGCTACATCGAGTACTTGAATGCGGGCGGCTGCCAACTCCTCGGTTTCGACGAGCCCGAGGCCGTGCGCGGCCGCCTGTTCCTCGACTTTCTGACCGCGGTCGACGCCGCTCGCGAACGCGACGAGATCGTGCCCCTGGCCGCACGCAACGTGAACCACTCGCGCGAAGTGACGCTCGTGGCGCGCGACGGCACCGAGATCCCCGTGTCACAGACGACGCTGTGCCACCGCGACGCCTGGGGCCGGGCCACCCATTTCTCGGCGATCGTGCGCGACCTCAGCGGCCGGGTCACCGCCGAACGCGAGCTCGCCGAGCGCGAGCGCCGGTTTCGTCAGCTCTACAACCGCACCCCCGTAATGCTCCACGAGGCCGATCGCGAGGGCCGTATCACCGCGGTCAGCGATCACTGGCTGGAGCAGCTCGGCTACGAGCGTGCCCAGGTGCTGGGCCGCGATGCGGGCGATTTCTTCACCAGCGAGTCACGGCGGCGCTTGCACGAGGAGGTGCATCCCCAGTTCTGGCGCGATGGCCGCATCCGCAACGTCGCGCTCGAGCTCGTACGCCGCGATGGCGCCACCATGGACGTGCTGCTGTCGGCCGATGCCGACGAGGATGACGACGAGGCCGGGCGGCGGGAGCGCTGCCGCGTGGTCATGATCGATGTCACCGAGCAGCGCCGCGCGGAGGCGGGCTACCGCGAGCTCTTCGAGAACGCCAGCGAAGGGATTTATCGCTCGACGCCCGACGGGCGCTTGCTGCGCGCCAATCCGGCGCTGGTGCGGTTACAGGGCTTCGACAACGAGGCGGCGTTGCTGGAGGCGGTGACCGACATCGCCCACCAGTGGTACGTCGACCCCAATGACCGCGAGCACATGCAAGCGCTGTTGGCGCGCGATGGCCAAGTCGAGGGCTTTGAGGCGGAGATCCACCTGGTCGGCACGGGCGAGCGCCTGCGCACGAGCGAGAACGTGCGGGCGGTCTACGGCGGCGACGGGGCGTTGTTGTATTACGAGGGCACGGTGCGCGACATCACCGCATCCTATCGCGCACAGCAGCTGGCCACCCGGCGTAGCGAGATCCTGGAGATGATCGCCCGCGACGCCCCGCTGACGGGCACCCTCTACGAGATCGTGGGCGCGCTCGAGCAGACCCATGCGCGCCTGACCGCGGCGATCTTTCGCCTGCAGGACGGGCGCCTGTACACGGCGGCGGCGCCGGGACTGGCCAATGCTTGCATCCGCGCGGTCGACGGCGTCGCCCCGAGCCAGATCGGCAGCGCCATCGCGCGGGCGATCCGCGGCGATCACGCCGCCGTCGACGACCAGCTCGTGCGCGCCCACAGCGCGTTCGCCCAGGCGGCCCATGACGCGGGTTACGGCGCCGTGGTGGCGGTGCCCGTGCACGATCAACGCGGCGCCGCTCTGGGCGTACTCGCCGCGTTCGTTCAGTACGCCCGCGAGGCCGAGGACGAGCGCATCCAGATGCTCAGCGAGCTGGCCCAGATCACCTCGATCGCGATCGAGCAGTTCCGGCTGTCGCAAGAGCTGTTGCGCCAGGCCCAGTACGACACCCTCACACGCCTGCCCAATCGCGCGCTGCTCGCCGAGCGACTCCAGCAAGCCCTCGCGGAGGCCCATCGCGAGGCGTCGCCCGTGGCGGTGATCCTGCTGGATCTCGACGAGTTCAAACTCGTCAACGACACCCTTGGCCACAGCGCCGGCGACGCGCTGCTGGGCCAGGTGGCCGAGCGCCTGCGCAGCTGTGTGCGCCCTAGCGACACCGTCGCCCGTCTCGGCGGCGATGAATTCGTCATCGTGGTGCCCCTGCGCGGCGGCGAAATCGGCGACGTGGCCGAGCGTGTTGTGGCGACACTGCAAACCAGCCTGTCGGTGGCGGGCCGCGAGGTCACGGCGTGCCCGAGCATGGGCATCGCCTTGTACCCGGAAGACGGCGTCACCAGCGAGGCACTGTTGCAGGCGGCCGACACCGCGATGTACGCGGCCAAGAACGGCGGCAAGAACCGGTTCCGGTTCTTCTCGGCCGACATGAACGCCGAGATGACCGCCCGCTTGCGCACCGAGGCCGAGCTGCGCAGCGCGATCGAGGGCGACGAACTCACGCTGCATTACCAGCCGCGCGTGGCGCTGGCCACGGGCGCCGTCGTGGGGGCGGAGGGCTTGTTGCGCTGGAATCACCCCGAGCGCGGCCTGCTCGAGCCCGACGCATTCTTGGCCACAGCGGAGCGCGGTCCGCTGATGCCCACCATCGACCGCCGGGTGATCGAGCATGTGGCGCGCCAGGCCGCGCGTTGGCAAGGCCTGGGGCAGCACCTGGTGGTCTCGGCGAACCTGTCGGCGAACGAGCTCCACACCGATGGCTTCGGCCAGGAGGTCGCGCGCGTGCTCAGCGACGCCGGGGTCGATCCGGCCGGACTCGAGCTCGAGATCACCGAATCGATTTTGATGCACGACTTCGAGCGCGCAACCCGCCAACTGCGCGATCTCAAGGAGCGGGCGCCCGGGCTGCGCATCGCCATCGACGACTTCGGCAGCGGCTACTCGTCGCTCAACTACCTGCGCTACCTCCCCATCGACACGTTGAAGATCGACCGATCGTTCGTCGCCGATCTCAACGCCGACGATGCGACGGCCGGCGCGATCGTTCGTACGATCGTCGAGCTCGGGCGCAACCTAGGGCTCAACCTGGTCGCCGAGGGCGTCGAGCGCCCCGAGCAAGCGCGGCGCCTGTTCGCCCTGGGCTGCGATCAGGCGCAGGGCTTTTGGTACGGGCCCGCCGTCCCCGTCGATGAGTTCGATGATAGGCTGGCGTCGTGACGCAGGATCCGGCACCCACGCCCCATCCCACCAGGCAACGCTACGAGGTCCTCGACGCCCTGCTGGGCCGGGCCATCACCTGCGGCGACGGCGCGTTCGCCGCCCTCGTCCAGGCCCATGATGACGGCGCAGTGACACTGCTCGCGCTCAAGCCGGCGACCGGTCCCATGGCCGACGCCCTGTCGGCGTTCCTCCAGGGGGGCTGGTCGCGGCTGGCGGATGCAGCCGGCAGCGCCGAGCTGCCGGCGAGCGCCGAGGCGCTGATGGACGCGGGGGCGATCTGGCTGGCCGCCTGGCCGGCCGAGCGCGGCGCCGCCACCAGCAAATACCTCACCCTGATCGGCACGGCCGGGCAACCCCCGCGCGACGACGGGACCATCGAGGCGCTGGCCCGGGCAGCGGGGTCGTTGGCGATCGCCGGCGGGGACGGGCCGCTGGAGGCGCGCGCGCTCAACCACGCCGCCAGCGGCGTCGCCATCGCCGATGCGCGTGCACCCGACATGCCACTCATCCACGTCAACGACGAGTTCGTCGCGATGACCGGCTACGCGCGCGACGAGGTCATCGGGCGCAATTGCCGGTTCCTCCAGAGCGATGACGGCGACGAGACCGCGCTCGCCGAGATACGGGCGGGGCTGCGCGAGGCCCGGGCATGCCGCGTGCGTTTGCGCAATCAACGCAAAAACGGCGAGCCGTTCTGGAACGACCTCCACATCGCGCCGCTGCGCGACGACGACGGCCGGGTCACGCACTTCGTCGGCGTGCAGCTCGAGGTCACCGAGACGGTGCACCTAACCGAGCGCCTGGCGCACGAGCGCCGGGCGTTCCGACGCCTGATCGACGGTGCCCCGAACGGCATCGTCGTGGTCGGCGACGACGGCGAGATCCGCTACGCCAACGCCACCGCGGAGCGGATGCTGGGCGACCGTGGCGAGGACCTGCCGGGCCAGCGCTTCGGCGTGGCGCTGGACGCCTCGCCCCCGGCGGAGGTCACCATCCACCGCACCGGGAGCCATGCCAACGCCCCGGGGGTCGCCGAGCTCAACGTCACGCGCAGCGAGTGGGACGGCGAGGCCGTCTGGATCGCCATGCTCAACGACGTCACGGCCCGTCGGCGCGCCGAGGAGACGGCGCGGCGGATGGCCTATACGGATACGCTGACGGGGCTGGCCAACCGCGACCGGTTGCGCGATCGCCTCGACGAGGCGCTGCTGCGGACGCAAGGGCAGGGGCATCGCGTGGGCCTGATCATGCTCGACATGGACCGTTTCAAGGAGATCAACGACTCGCTCGGCCACGCCGAGGGCGACGAGTTCCTCATCCAGGTCGCCCACCGCTTGGGCGAGACCCTGCGCGACAGCGATCTCATCGCCCGCTTCGGCGGCGACGAGTTCGCCATCCTCCTCGACGACGTCCCCGGGCGCGAGGCGGCGGCGGCCGTCGGCGACAAGATCATCCGGGCGTTCGACGAGCCGGTGGCGCTCGACACCCGTGCCATCACGGCGGGCTGCAGCATCGGCATCAGCGTCTTCCCCGACGACGCCGACAACGCCGTCGCCATGATGCAGCACGCCGACGTGGCCATGTATCAGGCCAAATCCGCCGGCGGCGGGACCTCGAGCCTGTATCACCGCGAGCTCACCGAGCGCGCCGAGCGTCGCCTCGAGCTGGACCAGTCACTCGCCAGCGCCCTCGCCCAGGGGCAATTCGTCGTCCACTACCAGAAACAGATCGAACTGAGCGACAGTGGCAGACTCGTGGGCCTGGAGGCGCTGGTCCGCTGGGCACACCCCGAGCGCGGCCTGGTCGGCCCGGGCGAGTTCATCGAGCATCTCGAGGACCTCGGCCTCATCGGCGATCTCACTCGCTACGTGCTCGATCACGTCTGCCGCGACATCAACGCCTGGGGCGACGATCTGCCACCCGATGTCTCCGTGGCGCTCAATCTATCGGCCCGCGAGCTGCGCGACACCGACCTGGCGCCAACGCTCGCCGGCATCATTGCGCGCCAAGGGGTCGATCCGAGCCGGATCACGTTCGAGCTCACCGAGAGCGCCGCCGCCACCGATATCGTCCAAGCGATGCACACCCTCGGCGAGCTGCGCGCGCAGGGGGCTCACGTGGCGCTCGACGACTTCGGCAAGGGATTCTCTGCGCTCAACTACCTGCGTGTGCTGCCGATCGACACCGTCAAGATCGACCGCGATTTCGCGATCGACCTGCCGCACGACGACGCCAGCGCGGCCCTGGTGCGCGCGATCGTCGAGATGGCCCACGGCGTTGGCAAGCGCGTCGTGGTCGAGGGCGTCGAGCTCACCGAGCAGGCGGACTACCTGCGCGGCATCGGTTGCGACTACGCCCAGGGTTTCCTGTTCGCGTACCCGTCGCCACCCGACGAGCTCGGCCTCTAGCGCGGGTCGATCCCCCTGAGCGGCCGCCTTTGGCCGGCTTCCCCGCGACGCTGTCGGCCACCCCCCTTGCAATCAAAGTCAGCCGAGGCTAAATTTAGACGCAGTCTAAAAGCACCGCGACGCCCCATGACCACTGCGCTACTCGTTGCCAAACGCGGTCTGATCGATCTGGGCCGATTCGTCCAACCGCTGGGATCCTGGCGGGGCGCCATTCCGTTGGCGCTGCTCGCCCTGGCGATCTACGACCCCGGCGCCGGGCGCGTCATGGTCGACACCATCGCCGAGGCCTACCTGCAGGTCAGCGCGTTCGTCGCGGCAACGCTGGCGCTGATCTACGGCGCCGAGCGATTGTTCCGCTTCGACCTCGCCGAAACCCTGCAGGCGCATCCGCGCGCGCAGGTCCCGATTGCCGCGTTCCTGGGCGCTTTGCCCGGCTGCGGCGGGGCGATCATCGTGGTCACGCAGTACGTCAAAGGCCAGGTGGGCTTCGGTGCCCTAATCGCCGTGCTCACCGCGACCATGGGCGACGCGGCGTTCCTGCTCATCTCGCAGGAGCCGAGTATGGCGGTCATCGTGTTCGCCATGGGCCTGGTGGTGGGCTCGCTCACGGGCTTGGTGGTCGATGCCATCCACGGCCCCGAGTTCATGCGCGCCCAGACGAAGGCGGCCCCGGAGGACAGCGACCGGCGTGCCCTGGCGGGCAAACGGGCCCTGGCATCGCGGCGCTTCGATCCCGTTTGGTTCGGCTTGATGATCCCCGGGATCATCTTCGCGCTACCGATCGCGGCGCAGATCGACCCGAACACCTGGTTCGGTCCGCTGGCGACCTACGAGCCGGTCACACTGCTGGGTTTCGCGGGGGGCATGCTGGCGCTGATGATGTGGGTGGGCCACCTGACCGCCGAGCCGGGTCAGCAGTGCGCCACGGGCGCGCCCAATAGCTTCGCGGCGAACCCCAACGATACCCCCGACGAGCGCCCGTCGATGCGCTCGCGCATCGTCAACGACACCAACTTCGTGACGGTGTGGGTGATCGCGGCGTTCCTGCTGTTCGAGCTGGGGATCCACTTCAGCGGCGCCGATCTGAGCAGCTGGTTCGCCGGCTGGGCGCCGCTGATCCCGCTGGTGGCGGTGTTGGTGGGCTTCCTGCCGGGCTGCGGTCCGCAGATCATCGTCACCGGCCTGTATCTCACGGGCGTGCTCCCCGTGAGCGCGCTGCTGGCCAACGCCATCTCCAACGACGGCGACGCCTTGTTCCCCGCGATCGCGCTGGCGCCAAGGGCGGCCATCGTGGCGACGCTCTACACGGGCGTACCGGCATTGTTGGTGGGCTACGTCACCCATTTCGCGATGCTGGGCTGACGGCGCTGACAGGCGCGCTCACGCGGGCGGCTCCGCGGCCCGCCAGCCGCCGCGCTGGTCCGGCAGGGTCTCGAGCAGCCCCGCGGCGACGACGAGAACGGTGCCCACCGCCATCTGCGGGCCGAAGGGCTCGGCCGCGAGCAGCGCCGCCGAGAGCGCGCCCACGATCACCTCGCTCATCAGCAAGATGCCGACCCGCGGGGGCTCCAGTGCCTGGGTTGCCCACATGAACAGCGTCAGCGACAGGGCCCACCAGCCCACGCCGATCAGCAACACCCACGCCAGTGCCGGCCCGATCGCATCGCGCTCGATCGCGGGCGGCGCATCGACGCCGATCACCAGCACCAGCAGCAGGGCGCAGGCGGCGCCACCGAGGCAGAAACAGAAGTTGGTCTCCGCCGGGCGCCCGCTCGAGTGGTTGTGGATACCGGTGGAGGCGACCGCCCACAGCATCCCCGACAGCAGGCCCAGCCAATCGCCCAGGCGGTAGGGCAGCGGCAGGTCGCCCTCACCGCCGCTGAGCACCAGGGCGATACCGACGAGGCCCAGCGCGATCGCGGCATAGCGCCACCAGGTCACCGCCCGACGGAGCCAGAAGCGCGCGATCAAGGTGCTCCAGATGGGTGTCAGGTAGAACAGCAGGATGACGACGGCGACGTGGCCATAGAGCAGACCGTCTGAGTAGAGGGCGAACGCGGCGCCGCCGAGCGCGGTGCTCGCCAGTGCGCGCCAGTTCGCCGTGCGCAGCCGCTGGCGCCCGAGCCACGCGGCCGGGGCGAGCACGATGCAGGCGACCACGAGCACGGCGACGGTCAGCCACGGGCCCACGGGCGCGAGCTCGCCGAGTCGCCGCAGCGGGAGCCAGTAGAGCCCCCACAGCGCGCCGATAGCGACCACGGCGACGCTGGCGAATGGCCTGGCGTTCATGGAAAGCCTTTCGAGGGGTGACCCGGGGCGAGGGCGACTCGGGTGAGTGGTGCCGGCGAGTGGACTCGAACCACCGACCTATCGATTACGAATCGATTGCTCTACCAGCTGAGCTACACCGGCAACGGGATTCACTAAGGGTCGAGATTGTACGCACGGGGGTGTCGCCGCAGCAAGGCAGGCATATGGAGCGGCCGACCGGAATCGAACCGGCATCACAACCTTGGGAGGGTTGGGTTCTACCGTTGAACTACGGCCGCGTGGTCGCCACATCCTACGGTGGTCGGATCGGCGTGGCAA
>CAYUKN010000044.1:0-18375 GCA_964445325.1 uncultured Ectothiorhodospiraceae bacterium | reverse complement strand
CTAGGAGGCTTTCCGAGCCCGATCATCGCGGGGCGGGTCTGAGGAGACATTGGCAAGGCAGGATCGGGTCGGACTGACAGTCCGACCCACAGGATGTAATGAGGCCAGAATTCGCAATACATCGGGCCTTGCCGGAGCCTGTTAACAGGCCCGGCGATCACCCGATGTGTTAACAGGCCTACAGCCTCAGCGCACGAGCCCGCCCTGGGTCAGGCGCGTCGGATCCAACAGCTCCCTGAGCTCGGCCTCGGACAGATCGGTCATCTCGCGCGCGACCTCGATGAGCGGGCGCCCGTCGGCGTAGGCCTTCTTGGCGATCGCCGCACCCTGCTCGTAGCCGATCACCGCGTTCAATGCGGTCACCAGGATCGGGTTGCGCTCGAGCGCCTCGCGCAGGTTGGCTTCGTTGACCGTGAAGCCGGCGATCGCCTTGTCGGCCAGATTGTGCGCGGTGCTGGCGAGCAGCTCGATTGATTGCAACAGGTTGTGTGCGATCACCGGCAGCATGACGTTGAGCTGGAAGTTGCCCGACTGGCCCGCGGCCGTGATCGTGGCGTCGTTGCCAGTGACCTGGGCCGCTACCTGCGCCGCCGACTCCGGGATCACCGGATTGACCTTGCCCGGCATGATCGACGAGCCCGGCTGCAGCGCCGGCAGCGCGATCTCACCCAGGCCGGCCAGCGGGCCGCTGTTCATCCAGCGCAGATCGTTGGCGATCTTGATCACCGCCGTCGCCGCCGTCTTGAGCTGACCGCTCATCTCGACCGCGGCGTCCTGGGCGCTCTGGCGCGCGAAATAGCTCTCGGCGCTGGTGAACGCCACACCCGTTATCGAACGCAGCTCGGCGGCGACGCGCGGGCCGAAGCCCTCGGGCGCATTGATCCCGGTCCCCACGGCCGTGCCGCCCTGTGCCAGCGACTCGAGCCGCGGCAAGGTATCACGCACCCGGGCGATCGCCTCGCGGATCTGACTGGCCCAGCCGTTGAGCTCCTGACCCAGCGTCACCGGCATGGCATCCATGAGGTGCGTGCGCCCGGTCTTGACCGACGCATCGAGCTCGCGCGCGCGCGAGTCGATCGTCTCGGCCAGGTGGTCGAATGCAGGCAGCCAGCGCTCATGGACCGCCAGGCATGCGGCCACGTGCACAGCGGTCGGGAACACGTCGTTGGAGCTCTGGCCCATGTTGACGTGGTCGTTGGGATGAACGGCGCGGCCGGCGATCTCGCTCGCCAGATGGGCGATGACCTCGTTGGCGTTCATGTTGGACGAGGTACCCGACCCCGTCTGGAACACATCGACCGGGAAGTGCGCGTTGAGCTCACCGCTGCAGATGCGATCGGCGGCCTGGCCGATGGCATCGGCGATGTCGGGATCGAGCAGGTCGATCTCCTTGTTGACCTGCGCGCACGCGCGCTTGATCAGGGCGATGGCCCGGATCACGCGGAACGGCAAGGGCGTGCCGCTGATGGGGAAGTTGTCCACGGCGCGCTGCGTCTGGGCGCCGTACAGGGCATCGGCCGGCACTTGCAGCTCGCCCATGCTGTCGCGCTCGGTGCGGTAGTCCTCGCTGGTCATCGCGGGCGCATCCTTTGTTCGGTCTCGAGACGGGAATGATCGCCCGGGCACGGGACCGATACAACCGCGCCCGTATACTCGTTGGTGTCGCTTGCCAAGGCGCCAAGAACGCCAACAAGACAAAAGAATGTTACTTAAAGGACTGTGGCGCGGGCCTTTCGGGTGCTCAGGCGTCGACGCAAGCCCCACTAGGTCAGTTCACGCGCCGACGATGGATCCCCTTGCCCTATCCTCTACTTGGCGTGCATTGCGTCGCCTTGCAGACCAGCGGTCGGCGCGATTGGGCCCGAGTGCTACAATCGCTCGCTCGCGTTGCCCCTCGGGGATGCCCGCCATGGAGCTCAGCACGCTCACCGCCGTCGGCCCGATCGACGGGCGCTACGGCGACAAGACGGCCGAGCTGCGCCCCATCTTCAGCGAGCTGGGCTTGATGCACGCGCGGGTGATCGTCGAAGTCCGCTGGTTCGAGGCGCTCGCGGACGAGGCGGCCATCGTCGAGCTGCCCGCCCTGACCAACGACGCCCGCGGGTTCCTGCAGCGCCTCATCGACGGCTTCGACAAGACCGCGTGCCAGCGCATCAAGGACCTCGAGGCCAGCGCCAACCACGACGTCAAGGCGGTCGAGTACTACCTGCGCGAGCGCTTCGACGAGCACACCGAGCTCGCCCCGCTCAAGGAGTTCCTCCACTTCGCCTGCACCTCGGAGGACATCAACAACCTCGCCCACGGGCTGATGCTGCGCGCCGGGCGCGACGAGGTGCTGCTGCCCTGGTGCGACGCCCTCCTCGAGCGCCTAGACGACCTCGCCGCGGCCCACGCCGAGCGCCCGATGCTTGCGCGCACGCACGGGCAGGCGGCCACGCCGACGACGCTGGGCAAAGAGTTCGCCAACGTCGCCGCTCGCCTGCGGCGCCAGCGCGAGGGCATCGCCGCCACCGCCCTGCTGGGCAAAATCAACGGCGCCACAGGCAACTACAACGCCCATGCGGTGGCCTACCCCGAAGTCGACTGGCCGGCGCTCACCGAGCGCTTCGTCACCGACCTAGGACTCGCCTTCAATCCGCTGACCACGCAGATCGAGCCCCACGACGCCATGGCCGAGCTGTTCGACGCCATCGCCCGCGCGAACACGGCGCTCATCGATCTGGCGCGCGACGTGTGGGGCTATGTGGCGCTGGGCTACTTCCGCCAGAAGACGGTCGCCGGCGAGGTGGGCTCGTCGACGATGCCGCACAAGGTCAATCCGATCGACTTCGAGAACGCCGAGGGCAATCTGGGTGTCGCCAACGCTTTGTTCGAGCATCTCGCGCGCAAGCTGCCCATCTCGCGTTGGCAGCGCGACCTCACCGACTCGACCGTGCTGCGCAACCTGGGCGTGGGCTTCGGCCACGGCGTGATCGCCTACCGCGCCCTGGCAAAGGGTCTGGACAAGCTAGAGGCCGATGACGAGCGCCTGGCCGAGGATCTGGCGGCCAATTGGGCGGTGTTGGCCGAGCCCATTCAGACGGTGATGCGGCGCTACGGTATCGCCGATCCCTACGAACAGCTCAAAGCCCTCACCCGCGGCCGCCCGGTCGATCGCGACACCTTCCGCGAGCTCATCGACGCGCTCGACATCCCGGAGCAAGGTCGCCAGCGCCTGCGCGCACTCACGCCCGAGACCTATCTCGGCCTGGCTGCCGTGCTCGCCCGTAGCCAACACTGACCCATTCGGGCGATACTGCCGAAGGCTCGGCCATGCCGCCCAAGGGAGAAGCCTTCGGTGCCCGACGAGCGCGCCTTTTCCGCCCACGCCGGCTACATCCTCGGCGAGACCAGCGGTCGCCACCGCGTGCGCACGCGTCCCGAGGCCGGAGATGCCGCGCTGTCGCTGGCGGAGCAGGCGCGCCACGCACTGCGTCTGTTCAGCCGCGACCTCGATACGCGGATGTATTCGACCGAGGCATTCTGCCGCGCGGTGACCGCCCTCGCTCGCCACCATCGCTACAGCTTCATCCGCATCCTGGTGCAGGATCCCACCCCCGCGATCAAGACGAATCACCGTCTGCTCGGGCCGATCCAGCAGCTCACCAGCCACATCGGCATCCGCCGTGTCGCCAACGACTGGCAGAACGAGACCAGCGCGGGCCTATTGGCCGACGAGCGTGGCCTGCTATGGATACCCGATGGCTCCGACTACACGGGCACCGTGGATTTCCACGCGGGCCCGCGCGCGCGCACCTACCGCCAGTGGTTCGACGAGGTCTGGGAGGCCTCGGAGACCGATCCCGAGTTCCGCCGCCTGCTCATCTGACGACCCGGCCCCGGTTGGGACACCCGAGCCCTGGTTGGGCGAGCGCGCCGCTCGCATGTTGCACACGGTCTCATCGAATCCTGTGGGTCGGACTCTCAGTCCGACCCACCGGTGGAAGCGGCTGCAGCGAAAAGCCTCGTTCGAGACGATGGCGGATAAGGCGGACGCCCTATGCGCGGTGTGCCAGCGTCAAAGAGAAGTAATCACCCGGGGCGACGAACTGCGACTGCGACTCCAGCCCGGCCGCGGTGAGCTCGGTCGCGAGTATCTGCGGGGTGAACTTGCGGCTAATCTCGGTGAGGATGGACTCACCAGCGGCGAAGGTGTACTCGCGCTGGATCGCGCCCAACGAGACGGTCTGGGCGCGCTCGGCGATGAGATACATCTCGATGCGGCTGTCGGTCTCGTTGAAGACGGCCTCGTGGCGGAACGCGTCCGGGTCGAAATCGCCGTCGAGCTCGCGATTGATCACCGCGAGCACGTTGCGATTGAACGCCGCAGTGACGCCGGCGCCGTCGTTGTAGGCCGCCTCGATCGTGGCCCGGCTCTTGACCCGGTCGACCCCGACGAGCAGGTGATCAGCCGCATCCATGTGCCCGGCGAGCTCGGCGAGCAGGGCCTGGCCCTCGTGCGGGGCGAAATTGCCGAGGGTGCCGCCGAGGAACAGATACAGGCAGCGCCCCTCGGGGCGTGGTAAGTGCCCCAGGCCCGCGGTGTAGTCCCCCACGAGCCCCTCGACACCGAATCGCGGATAGCGCTGGCGCATGCGCTCACAGGTGGACTCGACCACGCTCGGGCAGACGTCGAACGGCCAATACACCGGCGCCACCCCCGCCCGATCGCAGGCATCGAGCAACGCGACCGTCTTGCGGGCCGTTCCCGCCCCAAGCTCGATGACGTGATCGGGGCGCGTGGCGTGGATGATCGCGTCGGCATGGGCGTCGAGCAGGCTGCGCTCACTGCGTGTCGGGTAATACTCGGGTAGCTCGCAGATGCGATCGAACAACGCCGAGCCTTCGGCGTCGTAGAAGTACTTCGGCGGCAGGCACCGCGGCGTCTGGGCGAAACCCTCGATCACATCGTCGGCGAGGCCGTTGACCTGCTGGGTCGGCTCGACCCGGCGCACGCGGTGGGTGCCTCCAGCTGCGCTCGCGGGTGCGGATGGTTGAGTCATTGTCGTTTGTCTCCTCCGGCTGGCCTCGATGGCGCGTATCGGTCAGTCGCGCGCCGCGTCATCGCATCGGTTCGTGCTTCCGCGACCATCGGTTTGGCGCGCGGCGCTCGTGACTAGGAGGCCGTCCGAGCCACCGGCGCCGTCGCGAGCGCGTGGCACAGCGAGCTCATTGAGGCGATTGTGAGGCGAGCTGCGGCGTCGCCATGTCAGTTGAGCGATCGCCGCAAGATGCCGCTGTAGCACGCGCGCACTAGGTGCCGGGTTATTCGGACGGTCTCCTAACCCTGCGCGGACCAGGCACGCTGGAGGCGCTCGTGATGACGCGCCAGCCAATTCAGCCCGATCTGGCCCATCGCATTGGCGATCCGCCCCTCGTCGGCCATCGCGATCGCCTCGGTCGCGGCGACGACGTGGACCCGGATATCCTCGTTCTCACTGGCGAGCCCGTGGATGCCGCCCACATCGGATAGATCGGCCGCGCCGCAGAACAAGGCCGTGCTCTCCGAGGTCCCGCCGGGGCTCACCAGGTAAGTGGTGATGGGCTCGAGGGTGCCCAGCTCGCAGCCCGCCTCCTCGACCGCCTCGCGGCGCACCACCGCCTCGGGTGACTCACCGGGCTCGATGATGCCCGCGACGAACTCCATCAGCCACGGCCCACCCGGCGCCTCGAGCGCGCCCGGGCGGAACTGCTCGACCAGGGCGACGGCGTCACGGACGGCGTCGTAGGGCATCACGGCCGCGGCATGGCCGCGCTCGAAGAGCTCGCGCGTCAGCGTCGGCGTCCAGCCGCCATCGAAGCGCTTATGGCGCAGGTGATAGCGCGCGAGCCGGAAAAACCCTTGATACGGGATCTCGCGGTCGATGAGCTCCCAGTCATCCGCCATCGGCGCCTCCTCCTTCGAATCGGGCGAGTGCGGCCTCGACGCGGGCGACATCGTCGGGCACATCCAGGCCCGCCTCGGGTACCTCGACCGCCTCGGCCACGCGGATGGCATAGCCGTGCCACAAAACGCGCAGCTGCTCGAGCTGCTCGGCGCGCTCGAGCGGCGCCGGCGTCAGCGCCGCATACGTGCGCAGGAAGCCGGCGCGGTAGCCATAAATACCGACGTGGCGGTAGGTCGGGGGATCCGGGTCAGCCGGGATCGCATCGCGCCAGTACGGGATGGGCGCGCGCGAGAAATACAGGGCGCGGCCGGCGCTGTCGGTGACGACCTTGACCAAATGGGACTGATCCGCCGCCGATGCGGCCAACGGCGTCGCCAGCGTCGTCATGGGCACGTCGGTGTCGCGCGCCAGATCGTCGGCGACTTGCGCGAGTACGGCCGGCGGCGTCAGGGGCTCGTCGCCCTGGAGGTTCACGACCCGATCATCGTCGGCCCAGCCCATGCGCTCGACCACCTCGGCGAGGCGGTCGGTGCCCGAGGCATGGTCCGCGCGCGTGGTGCAAACCTGGGCGCCGAACGCCGCAGCGGCATCGCGGATGCGTGCGTCATCGGTCGCGATGACGACCTCGTCGGCGCCGGCGTCGCGCGCGCGGCACCAGACGTGCTCGATCATGGGACGGCCCTTCAGCGCCGCCAGCGGCTTGCCGGGGAAGCGCGTCGATCCATAGCGCGCGGGGATGGCGATCCGGAATGCGCCGCTCATTGCTGGCGCCGCAACGCCTCGGCCTCCTCCAGTGATATGGCCCGCGCCTCGTCCTCGAGCATCACGGGCACACCGTCGCGGATCGGGAAGGCCAGGCGATCGGCCGTGCACACGAACTCCTGATCGCGGCGTCGATAGACCAGCCGACCCTTGCAGGCGGGGCAAACCAGGATGTCGAGCAGGCGTCGGTCCATTTCAGTCCTCTTGCAGGCGAGTGGCCACGCGCTCGGCGAGGCCATCGAAATCGGTGACCTCGGCGCGCACGTACCACAATCGCGCGTCGTCGAAGCCTCGACACTTTACCGCATCTTTCTCGGTCATCAGTACCGGCTGGTCGTCGCCGAAGACCAAATCCGAGGGCCGATACCGGTGGTGGTCGACGAAGGCATGGCGCTCGACGATCAGGCCGGCGTCCTCGAGCTGACTGAAGAAGCGCTCGGGGACGCCGATGCCGGCGACAGCGTGGACCCCATGGCCCGACCAAGCGGCGAGCGAAGACGGGCCCGCGGTACCGTTGATCGGGCGTGGCCCACCGAGGCCCACACCGAAGCGGCACGCACCGGCGCGCTCACCGTCACGGACCGCCACCCAATCGACCCGGGCGAGGCGCGTGAGAGGCTCGCGCAACGGGCCCGCCGGCAGCACCCGCCCGTTGCCCAGGCCGCTGTCGCCGTCGACCACGGCGATCTCGATATCGCGGGCGAGCGCGTAGTGCTGCAAGCCATCGTCGGCGACGATGACATCGCAAGCGTCCGCGAGCTCGCGCGCGGCCGCCACCCGATCCGCGCCAATCACCACGGGGCAGCCACAGCGCGTCGCCAGCAGCACCGGCTCGTCGCCGACCTCGCGCGGATCGCTGTCGGCATCGACACGTCGCGTCGCACCCGTTTGGCCGCCGTAGCCGCGCGCGACCACACCGGGGCGAAAGCCGTGCGCCTGCAAGTAGTCCACCAGATGGGCCACCAGCGGCGTCTTGCCGCTGCCGCCGACGGTGATATTGCCCACCACGACCACGGGCACGCCCGGATGCGTGCTCGCCAGCCAACCCCGGCGGAACAGCGCCCGGCGAATCGCCGTTATCAGGGCGAACAACAACGCCGGCGGCGTCAGAACCAGGCGTCCCCACCAGGAGGGCCGGCGCCACTGGCCAACGACCCAGCGGCTCAAGCTAGCCCGGGGCAACACGCGCCTAGCCTTCGAGGGCGGTTTCGTTGAACTGCACGCGGTAGAGCGAGGCGTAGGCGCCGTCTTGCGCCAGCAAGTCGTTGTGCTTGCCCTGCTCGACGACACACCCGCTTTGCATCACGACGATGCGATCAGCCCCCTCGATCGTCGATAGACGATGGGCGATCACCAGCGTCGTCCGATTCGCCAGCAGATGCTCCAGCCCCGCCTGCACCTCGCTCTCGGACTCGGTATCGAGCGCCGAGGTGGCCTCGTCGAGGATGAGCACGGGCGCGTCCTTGAGCAGTGCGCGTGCGATGGCCAAACGCTGGCGCTGGCCGCCGGATAGCATCACCCCGTTTTCACCCACCTCGGTGTCGTAGCCGTCGGGCAGCGCGTCGACGAAGGCGGCGGCATGCGCTGCGCGCGCGGCGTCGACGATCTGCTCGCGCGTGGCGCCGCCGAGGCGTCCATAGGCGATGTTGTTGGCGATGGTGTCGTTGAACAGCGTCACATGCTGGCCGACGTAGGCGATCTGGGCGCGCAGGCTGTCCAGGGTGAGTTCCCGGATATCGATGCCGTCGAGATAGATCCCGCCCTGTTGCGGCTCATAGAAGCGCGCCAACAGATTCGCCATAGTGGTCTTGCCGCTACCGGAGCGCCCGACCAGGGCCACCGTCTCACCCGGCGAGATCGCGAGGCTGACATCGCGCAGTACGTAGCCCTTGTCCTCGCTGTAGGCGAACCAGACGCGCTCGTACTCGACCTCGCCGCGGGCGCGATCGATCGTGCGCGTGCCGCTGTCCTCCTCAACCGGTCGGTCGAGCAGCTCGAAGACGCTCTGGCCGGCGGCGATGCCCGTCTGGATGGGCCCGTTGACCTGCGTGAGGCGCTTCATCGGCCCGAAGATCATCGACAGCGCGGTGAAGAACGACACGAACGAGCCCACACTGTTGGCCTGCACGACCGACGGCACGCTGGCGAGATACACCACCGCCGCCATGACGATGGCGATGAGGAACTGAACGACGGGCACGCTAGCGGCCTTGGTGCTCGCCATCTTCAGGCGGAAGCGCTTCATGCGCTCGTTGACACCATCGAAATGGCGAGCCTCCTGCTCGCGCCCGCCGAAGATCTTGATCACGCGATTGGCCTCGACCGCCTCCTCGATCACGTGGGTGACATCGCCCATCTGGTTCTGGATCTTGCGGCTGACCTTGCGGAAACGGACCGTGATGTAGCGGATCACCCAGCCCACCAAGGGCGCCACCAGCAATGCGCCCAGGGTCATTCCCGTATTGAGATACAGCATCCAGCCGATGAGGAAAATGACCGTGGACGTGTCACGAATGAGCACGGTGACCGCATTGGTCGCCGCCTTGGCCACGCGCTCGACGTTGTAGGTGAGCTTGGAGATGAGCTCGCCCGAGGCCGTGTGGTCATACTCGCGAGTCGGGAGCTCGAGCAGTTTCTCGAAAAGCTGTTGACGCAGCCGAGTGATGACTTGCCACCCGATCCAGCTCATGAAGTAGTTCGAGACGAAGCCCGCCAGCGCTCGCACCGCAAAGATCCCGACGATGCCGAGTGCAACCAGCCGGATGACGGTCGGATCCTTCTCGACGAACGCGCCGTCGAGCATGGGCTGCATCAAGGCCGCGGCGGCCGCGTCCGTCGAGGCATAGGTGACCAGCCCGACGACCGCCAGCGCGAAGATTTTCCAATGTGGACGAACGTACGACAGCAGCCGCTTGTATGTCGCGACTGCATCAGCCGTGGGCGGGTTCTGTTTCATGGCCTCTCCGGGATCACGACCACGCCCTCACGAGCCGCTGCCGGATTGGTGCGCGGTCGCGATTGACAACCGGGTGAGCCCCAGCTTGGCGGCTGCGTCCATTGCCCGCACCACGGCCTGGTGCGGCGTCCGCGAGTCGGCGCGCACGATGATGGGCCGATCGCGGTCGTCGCCGACGACGCGGCCGAGGGCGTCGATGACCGTAGCGAGATCGCTCTCGGAGAGCTTGCGCCCGCCGATGGCGAACTGGCCGTCGGCGCTGATGGTGATCTCGACGGGCTCGGTGGGATCACTCTGTGCTTGCTCAGTGGCCTCGGGCAGCTGCACGCGCAGCTGGGACTCCTTCTGGAAGGTCGTCGAGACCATGAAGAAGATCAGCAGGAGGAAAACGATGTCGATCAAGGGCGTGATGTTGAGCTCGACATCCTCGCGCCGATGGCTGCGGAAATTCACGCCGCGCGACTCCCCCGGGCCTGGTCCGAGCGCTCGCCGTGGAGGATCTCGACCAGCTTGATCGCCTCCTGCTCCATCTCGATGGTCAAGGCCTCGACCCGGCCACGGAAATGGCGGTAGAAGATCAGGCTCGGGATGGCGACGGACAGGCCCGCGGCCGTGGTGATCAACGCCTGCGAGATGCCACCGGCCAGCTCCGCCGGATTGCCCACACCCAGGCTCGTGATCGTAGAGAACACGCTGATCATGCCGACGACGGTGCCGAGCAGGCCCAAAAGCGGCGTGATCGAGGCGATCGTGCCGAGCGCGGTGAGGAACCGGTCGAGCTCGGCCGAGACCGCGCGCCCGGCTTCCTCGATGGCCTCTTTCATGACCTGGCGGTCGCGGTGGCGATTGAGCAGACCGACCGCGAGGATGCGTCCCAGGGGCGAGTTGGCGCGCAGCGACTTGACCACCTCCTCGGTGACCTCGCCCTGCTGCGCCTGCCGCCAGACCCGGCCCACGAGATCACGCGGGACCACGCGCTTTTGGCGCAGCGACCAGGCCCGCTCGACGATAATGGCCAGTGCCACCACCGAACAGGCGAGGATGGGCGCCATCATCCAGCCGCCCGACTTGACCAATTCGAACAACGCTACTCCCCCGTATGGGCCGCGACCCCGGGCCGCAAAACGGCCTGCATGGTACCCGAACTCCCTGCTCGGTCGCACCCGGCGTGCCAGAAGTGCCGCCGGTGCTCCCGATGGGCCCGGGGGGCGGCAACACCCGTGCGCGGATCCAAGCGCACGTGCAAGGCACCACCGCAGTCGGTGCGCGCGAGACCGGCCGGGCGCCAGCGCTCGACGACCGAAGCGTGCGGCATCCCCCACTGGTTGGCCCAGCCCACCGAGTATAGGACCCAGTCAGGGTCGACGCGCTCGACCAGCGCCGGCGTCGACGAACTGGCGCTACCATGGTGCGGAGCGACCACGACGTCGGCGCCGATGCCGGCGTCGCGGGCCACAAGGGCGCGCTCGGCCGGCGCCTCGATGTCACCGGTGAGCAACGCATTGCCGCCCGCCGCCTCGATGTGCAGGACACAGGAGGCGTTGTTGTCGACGAAGCCGTCGCTGCGTGTGGGATGGACGAAACGAAACCGCACCCCGTCCCAGCGCCACTCATGGCCGGCGGCGCAGAAACGCCCGGCGCCATCCAGGCGATGGGGCTCGCCCGTGAACACGCGCTCCGGCGGGTAGGCCGCGGTGACGCTGTCGAGCCCGCCCGCGTGATCGCCATGAGCATGCGAGACCACCAGGGCGTCAACGCCCTCGGTGCCCGCCTGGCGCAGGAACGGCACCACCATGGCCTCACCGGCGTCGAAGCGCGGCGAGAATCGCGGCCCCGTATCGTAGACGAGGGTGTGCGCGCGCGTGCGCACGACGACAGCCAGGCCCTGGCCCACATCGAGCACATCGATCCAGAGCGCCCCCGCCTCGGGCCGCTCGGGGCTCCACAATGCCAGCGGCAGCAGCATGGCCAGGCCGGCCAGGCGCCCCGGCGTGGCACGCGGGGCGAGCACGAGTACGGCCCCGATGGCGCTGACCAGCGCCACCAACGCGGGCGGACTGGCCCGCTCGAGCCGCGCGATCTCCAGGCCCTCGGACCAACCCAACAGCACGGTCAGCGGCGTCAGCGCGGCGTCCGCCGCGGCCAGAACGGCCTGGGCAGCGGTGGGCCACAGCGGCGCCAATGCGGTGCCCGCGAGCGTGGGCGGCACCACGACCAGGCTCACCCAGGGCACGGCGAACAGATTGACCAGCGGCGAGATGACCGGGGCGTGGCCGAATGCGATGACCAGGATGGGCACCAGCGCCACACCGATCCCCAGCTGCAGCCGCACCCATCCCACGAGGCGTCGCGGGCGCCCCAGCCGTGCGGCGACCAGATAGAGGATCGCCGCCACGGCGCCGAACGACAGCCAGAACGCCGAGCCCATGGGTGCGAGCGGATCGACGGCGACGACGGCGATCGCTGCCAGCGCGAGGCCCTCGGCCGGGCGCGCCCGCCGGCGCCAAAGGATCGCGCCCAGGCCCACCGCGAGCATGATCAAGGCCCGCTGCGTCGGCAGCGCGAAACCGGCGAGCCCGGCGTAGACGCTCGCCAGCACCAGGGCGCACACTGCCTGGACCACCGGGCGCGGCCAGCGCCGACGCAACGGCCGGGCGCAGCGCCACAGGGGGGCCCCGAGGGCGAAGCCGGCGCCCGCCAGCAGCCCGATGTGCAACCCCGATATCGCGACCAGGTGGTTGGTGCCCGTGGCGATGAGGCGGTCCCAGGTCGTGGGGTCGATGGCGTCGCGATCGCCGACCGCCAGCGCGCGCACCAGGCCCGCGTGCGGGTGCCCGCGCGTGAGATCGGCCAGCCGCTGCCACAGCGCCCCGCGGGCGCGCGCTAGTGGCGACCACGCCGGTGCCAGGCGCTGCGGGGCGGGCTCGGTGCGGACATAGCCCGTCGCCTCGATGCCCTCGCGGAACAGCCAGCGCTCGTAGTCGAATGCCCCGGGGTTCTGCGAGCCGCGGGGGCGGCGCAGGCGTGCGCTCAGGCGCCAACGCTCGCCCGGTGTCGGCACGGCACGCGCATCGCCGTACCAGCTCAGCCGCACCGTTTCGGGCGCGGCGACGCGGCGCCCGTCGAGGCGGGCCTCGGCCACGTCGAGGCGGAATCGCACGCGGCGGTCACCGATGTCGGGTAAGCCGCTGACCTCGCCCACCAGCACCACGTCGCGATCGCCCTTGAAGGCCGGCGACGCCGCAGGCGCCAGGCGCGCGTGGGCAGCCACGACGGCGAGCGCGAAGCCGACGGCGGCGGCCGCCACCGGCCGCAAACCGGGCCAATACCGGGCCGCCGCCAGCAGCGGCAGCGCCAACGTCAGCCAACCAGCCGCGGGCAGCGCCACCAGCCAGGTCACGCTCCATGCCCCTGCGACGAACGCGAGCGCGCACGCGATCATCGGTTTTTCGCCTCCCTGGCGTTCGTGGATAATCCCTATCGCCGAGCCGCGGAGCCTTTGCCGCCGAGTCCGTTATGCCCCGACGCTTTTTGCGCCGCTATCTACCGAGCCCCGGCAAGCTACGCGGCAACAGCCAACTCCGATTCGCGCTGGGTCGCCTGCTCCACGACCCCAACCTCTGGTACCTCAACCGTCGATCCGTTTCCGGAGGCGTGGCCGTGGGCCTGTTCGTCGCCTGGGTGCCGCTGCCCATTCAGACGCTTCTGGCCGGCCTCGCCGCGCTTTATTTCCGTATCAACCTGCCGTTGTCGGTGGTCGTTGTGTGGGTGACCAACCCGGTCACCATCGGCCCCATGTACTGGTCGGCCTGGTGGATCGGGGCCGCGATCCTCGGCAGCCGACACGAGCCACAGCGCTTCGAGCTCACCTTCGACTGGTTCTTCTCCGAGCTGGGCCGCATATGGCCGTCGCTGCTGCTGGGCTGCGCTCTCCTCGGTGTCGCCAGTGCCGGTCTCGGCTATCTCGTCTGCCGGATGGCCTGGCGCTACCACGTCATCAACACCCTGCTGGCGCGGCGCCGCAAGCGGGCGGCGCGCGCCGACGCCCAGCACCGCGACGTCACCTCCGAGCGGTAGCGGCGCCTACTGCGGCGCCAGGCGCCCGTCGTGCAGCGCGAGCACCCGATCCATGCGCGCGGCGAGCTGCTGATCGTGGGTGGCCACGAGAAAGCTCGTGCCCGAGGCGCGATTGAGCTCGGCGACCAGATCCCAGACCTTGGCGGCGGTGCGCTCGTCGAGATTGCCCGTGGGCTCGTCCGCCAGCACGCAGTGCGGGCGCCCCACCAGCGCGCGCGCCACCGCCGCGCGCTGGCGCTCGCCCCCGGACATCTCGCTGGGCTTGTGGCGCGCGCGATGGCTCAGGCCCACCCGCTCCAGGGTATCGGCGGCGGCCGCGCGCGCATCACCGATCGAGCGCCCGCTGATGGCCAGCGGCAAGGCGACGTTCTCAAGGCAGGTCAGCTCGGCGAGCAGGTGGTGGAACTGGTAGACGAAGCCCAGGGCGCGGTTGCGCAAGCGCCCGCGCGCGGCCGCGCCCAGCGCCGCCATCGACTCGCCGCCGACGTAGACGTTGCCGCCGGTGGGCTCGTCCAGCCCACCCAGCAAGTGCAGAAGCGTGCTCTTGCCGGATCCCGAGGCGCCCACGACCGCGACCTGCTCGCCCGGTTCGACGGCGAGATCGACGCCCTGGAGCACGTCGACGTGCAAGTCGCCCTGGCGGAACGACTTGCTCAGCCCCTGACAGGCGACCGACGCCTCAGTCATAGCGCAATGCCTCCGCCGGTTGCGTTCGCGCCGCCCGGCGCGCGGGATAGATGGTCGCGAGCACGCTCAACAGGATCGACAGCGCCGTGATGTTGATGACGTCGTCGAGCTGCAGATCCGAGGGCAGATCACTGATGTAGTAGACGTCCGAGGGCAGCAGATTGACCCCGAAAATCTGCTCCAGTGCCGGCATGAGCTCGCCGATGTTGAGTGCGAGCCCCACCCCGCCGGCCACACCGAGGGCGGTGCCGATTACGCCGATCAAGCTGCCCTGCACCAGGAACACGCCCATCACGGCCTTCGGGGTCATCCCCAGCGTCCGCAGGATCGCAATGTCGGCCTCCTTGTCGGTGACCATCATCACCAGCGTCGAGACGATATTGAACGCGGCGACCGCGATGATCAGCGCGAGGATGACGAACATCACCGTCTTCTCGGTGCGCACGGCCTG
Source organism: uncultured Ectothiorhodospiraceae bacterium (assembly GCA_964445325.1). Classification (GTDB taxonomy): domain Bacteria; phylum Pseudomonadota; class Gammaproteobacteria; order XJ16; family Halofilaceae; genus Halofilum. The sequence continues at coordinate 3,515 of CAYUKN010000044.1, read as the reverse complement.
GAAGAAATTGGCATGGCGCTGGGTCCAGTCGCGCACCCAGTAATCGCTGCCCAGCGAGGCCTCGACCTCGTCGGCGACCAGCGGCGCGCGGAACATGTCCGCGAGGCGCAGCCGCACCCCCGAGACGCCGCTGTCCATGCGCATGAGCTTGCGCGCGTCGTCGATGTGGATGAACGCCGTCGAGCGGTCGTAGTCGTGCATCCCGATCTCGAAGACCCCGCTGACGGTGAAGCGCTTGAGCCGCGGCACCACGCCCACCGGTGTCACGCTCGCCTCCGGCGTGACGACGGTGACACGGTCGCCCGGCGACACACCCAGGTAGCTCGCGAGCTCGCTGCCGAGGACGACGCGATAGGCACCCGCCTCGAGATCGGTCATCGACCCCGCGTTCATGTTGCGGTGGACTTGCGAGACGTCGGCCTCGCGCTCCGGCAGTACGCCGCGGCTGCGCGCGCCGGTCACGCGGTCGCCCTTGACGAACATCACCTGGCCCTCGACATAGGGTGCCGTACCCAAGACCTCGGGGTGATCGCTGGCGGTGTCGGCGACATCGGACCAGCCCTGTAGATCGCCGCCGAGCTGATTCACCGTGGCGTGCGCGGCGACACCAAGGATGCGCTCGCGCAGCTCCTTCTCGAAGCCGTTCATCACCGACAGCACGGTGATCAACGCCGTCACGCCGACGAAGATGCCGGCCATCGAGATCACGGAGATGAACGATATGAAGTGATTGCGGCGTTTGGCGCCGGTGTAGCGAAGGCCCAGCCAGAGGGAGAGGGGATGGAACATGACGCGTGATTGAAGCACGTCCGCCCCGCCCGTGTCTGCCTTTGGCCGCCATCGCGGGGGTGCTACGATACGAACTTCCAGCGGTTTCGAGCCGCGCTAGCGTTGCGAGCGGATTGCGAGCCATGGCCATGCTTCGAACGACGGCTTTTGCCCTACTGGTGTGCGCGGCCACCGCGCTGGCCGCCAGTGACGGCGCCCATGAGAGCGACCAGTACGCCGGCGACGCGGTGCGCCTTATGGCGGACATGCCGACGCGCGGCAGCACGAAGGAGACCGTGCGCGACACGCTGGGCTCGCCCGAGCGCGTCGTGGGTCCGGTGGGTGAGCCGCCCATCACGCGCTGGGTCTACGCCGACTTCACCGTCTATTTCGAGCACAACCGCGTACTGCACTCGGTGGCCAATCGCGACGACTGACGCATGCCCGCGTGAGCGCACCCTGCTCGCCAGGCCGTGACGGCGCGGCCAGACCGGTTTCTGAGAACAACGCGCACCCGCGGAAGAACAGGGATATGAGCCGCCGCCTGCCCGCCGAATGGGCCCCGCAAAGCGCCGTACTGCTGATCTGGCCCCACCGCGACACCGACTGGGGGCCGCGCCTGGACCCGATCGAGGACGCCTTCGGCGCGCTGAGCACCGCCATCGCGCGCCACCAGCCGCTCGTGATCGTCTGCCGGAGCCGCCGCGCGCGCGAGCGCGCGCTGGCAAAGGTCGCCGAGTTCGGCTCGCCCCACGCGAACGTCTCCACCCTGCTCATCGAGACCGACGACACCTGGGCGCGCGACATCGCGCCGGTCACCGTAGTCGCCGACGAGCGCCCGCTGCTCGTCGACTACCGCTTCAACGGTTGGGGGGGCAAGCACGCCCACGGCCTCGACAGCGCCTTCGGGCGCCAGCTCGTCGACATGGCGGGCTTCGCCACACTCGGCTACGAGCCCAGCGATCTCGTGCTCGAGGGCGGCGCCATCGACAGCGACGGCGAGGGGACGGTCCTCGTCAATCGCCCGACGATCCTCGACGAACAACGCAACCCGGGCCTCAACCAGGCCGGAGCCGAGGCCAAGCTGCGCGACACCCTGGGCGTCGAGCGTGTGCTCTGGCTGGACGTGCCCCAGCTCGCGGGCGACGACACCGACGGCCACATCGACACGCTGGCGCGCTTCTGCGGGCGCGACACCATCGTCTACGCCGCCCCGCACGACGAGCATGATCCCAACGTGGGCGCATTGAACCGCCTCGCCGAACAGCTGGGCGAGCTGCGCACCGCCGACGGCCAGCCCTACCGGCTGATCGGGCTCAAGGGGCCCGAGCCCATCACCGATCGCGAGGGCGGCTACCGCCCCGCCTCCTACATCAACTTCCTCGTGCTCAACGACACCGTGCTGGTGCCGTCGTTCGCCGATGCCCAGGATGCCGACGCCATTGAGGCGATCCAGCCGCTATTCCCCGACCGCCTGGTCGTGCCCGTGCCGTCGCGCACCTTCGTCGAGCAAGGCGGCGGCATCCACTGCCTGACCATGCAGTTCCCGCAAGGCGTGTTCGAGGACCTGGACCTGCGGTGAGCCACCCACAGGGCAACCCGGCGAGGCCTTGATCGTGCGATCGCTTCGCTGCGCCATGGTCCAGCAGGCCTGCGGGTTCGAGCGCGCCGACAATCTTGCGCGCGCCGGCGACGGCATCGCCGAGGCCGCCGCCCAAGGCGCCTCGCTGGTCGTCCTCCAAGAGTTGCACGCCGGGCGCTACTTCTGCGTGCGTGAAGACGTCGCCGCCTTCGAGCAGGCCGAGCCCATCCCCGGGCCCACGACCGACTGGCTGGCCGAGCAGGCGCAGGTGCACGGCGTCGTCATCGTCGGCTCGGTCTTCGAGCGCCGCGCGCCGGGTGTCTACCACAACACCGCCGTGGTCTTGGACAGCGACGGCCGCCTGGCCGGGTGCTACCGCAAGGCCCACATCCCCGACGACCCGGGCTACTCCGAGAAGTTCTACTTCACGCCGGGCGACACGGGCTTCGAGCCCATCGACACCAGCATCGGGCGCCTGGGCATATTGGTGTGCTGGGACCAGTGGTTCCCCGAGGCCGCACGCTTGATGGCGCTCGCCGGTGCCGAGGTGCTCATCTATCCGACCGCGATCGGCTTCGACCCGAACGACGACGCCGACGAGCAGCAACGCCAGCTCGACGCCTGGGTCACGATCCAGCGCAGCCACGCCGTGGCCAATGCCCTGCCCGTGCTCGTGGTCAACCGTGTCGGCGACGAGGACGGCAATCAGTTCTGGGGCCACAGCTTCGCCTGCGGCCCACAAGGCGAGCTGTTGGCCTGCGCCCCGATGGACGAGCCGGCGACGCTGCTCGCCGACATCGACCGCGACCGCACCGAGCAGATCCGGCGCATCTGGCCGTTCCTGCGCGATCGGCGAATCGACCTATACAGCCCCTTGAATCAGCGCCTGCGCGACTGACGCGACAACTCGCACAGGCTCGCCGTCACCATCAGCCGAACCGCGAACCCGACGCCTGGTCATCGCCTGCTCAGCGACTTCGTGGGGCCGCTCACCGCCGGCGGCGACGGCCAGGCCCCACGAAGGCACCTGCGACCCGAACAGGGTGCGGCATCAGTCGCATCCCCTTCGTATGGACGCACCAAGACGCCGCGTCAATGCGAGCCTCACGTGCCGGTCTCGCCGCTGCCGTCGCCGCGGTGTTTGTGGGACAATACGCGGCTTTAC
>CAYUKN010000043.1:0-19015 GCA_964445325.1 uncultured Ectothiorhodospiraceae bacterium | reverse complement strand
AAACGGCCGACGACGCCGCGGCGTTCGTCTGCCCGCTGCCGGCGAACGCGACACTTGAGCAGGGGGTGCTCACGGTCGACGCCGAACGCAGCGGCAAACCGGGGGAGCCGGCGAAGTACGAGCTCCCGCTCGAGTGGAGCGATGAGTAGGCCCCTGACGTGGCGCAACCGCGGGCGAAACGGTGGAGTTGGTTGAGGGGCCGGCTGCGCCAGACGCCCGTGCCGCGCGCCACCCCGGGGCGCGTGCGTCGCGGGCGCCGCGCACTGGGCGCACTTGTGCGGCGAGCAGCATTGCGATGATGCCGTGTTGCCACGAACCGGCACTCGCCGGCGGCTGCGTGACCGCAGGCGCCTCGCTGCGAGCGCGAGGCACGCGCTAGATGGGCGGCGAGCCGGTCGACTACCTCTTCGTGATCGTGACCGGCGCCATCGCCTGGCACGGGCTCACCTGGCGCAATACCGATGGTGAGCACGACACCGGGCGCATGCTCCTCGGGGCCATCGGGCTGTTGTTCTGCCTGCGCGTGCTGTTCGTCGATATCCTTGGATTGGTCGGCTAAAAACGGGGGCGTGCGCCTAGCCCCCGGTCTTCGCCGGCAGCGAGCGCGTCGTCCGGCTGTCGACGCCTCAGCGCTCCACCCGGTAACTGTCCTGTTGCGCATCTTGCTCGGGCGCGCGCAGCAGCCGCTCATCCGGCGGACGGGAAAACTGGCGGGCCAGGTAGGCCGCCCGGTCCCCGATCGTGGGCGGCGGTTGGGGCTCGTTGTGCATGAATCGCGTCATCCAACCCGGACCCTCGTCCAGGCTCGGGTCGAGTTCGAGCGCCCGGCGATAGTCGGCCAGGGCGCGTCGGTGACGGCCCATGCGGTCGTGCAGTATGCCGCGGTTGGCGTACGTCGCGCCGTAGTCCGGGGCCGCCTCGATCGCCCGATCGAAATGGCGCTGGGCGACCTCTAGGCGACCCTGCTCCATGAGCGTCCGGGCCAGACCGCGACGGGCCTCGAGGCCCACATCCGCTTCACCGATGAGATCACGGTAGCCGGCGCGGGCATCCCCGTAGCGCCCGTCCTCGAATGCCTTGTGCGCCGCCTCCAGGGCGATGCCCTCACTGGTGCGGCTGCGCACGAAGCCGTCATAGAACGACCACCCGATCCAGCCCAAGACCATCGCCAGGGCCACGGCGTTGAGTATGCGTTGCCCGCGTTCACCCATTACCCGGGACACCCAGTGTCGTCACATTGAACAGCACCGAGAACCCGACCACCACGAGGCCGCCAACGACGCGTGCCCGGCGTAGCTGGCCCCGGCGCTCGGCCTCGCCGAGGGCTTCGCCGCGCTGGCGCTCCAACCGGCGCACGCTCAGCACCCAGATAATCCGCGCCACGGGCAAAAACAGCAGCGCGGCGAGCACCGCGACCGACAACACGAAGAACATGGCGTGGCTCATGGTTCGCACTCCCCGCGTATCGCCGCGTGGACACGCTTTGCGCGCGAGACATCAAGCTTGCGCGTGCCCGTCGCTCGACCCTGCCTCGCCATCATCCGCCAGGCGATCGAAATCGCCCTCGAGTTTGTCGACGTCGTCGGCTAGCGGGTGGACCTCGCGCTTCGGCATCGTCGATAGTTCCATCTTGTAAGCCAGGAACGCCATCATGACGACCCCGAGCGCCCAGAAAAGGATCTGCCAGACCCAGATCGAGGGCAACCCGAACATCCACGTGCTCATATCGTCGGGGCGGCCGAAGATCGTATTGCCGATCACCGCGCCCGGACCGACGCCGAAGAAGAACCATGCAATGGTCACGATCCAGGCGACGGGGATAAGTGAACGCTTGTCCTGCGGCAGGCCGGCATGCGATCGCAGGAAATTGTGGAAGATCATGCGGCGGCGCCGGTCCTCGGTATTCTGGGTCACCGCCGAGATCAGGATCGCCGGCACCAGGTTGAACAGCAACCCCCAGAATGCCGAGTGCATGGTCAACGGCCACCGACCCCACGGTAGCCCGGGGAAGAGCTGGCTGCCGATCGACTCAGTCAGCGTTACCGCGATCAATCCCAGGAGCAAGCCCACAGTGACCCCCTGGCGTGTGAGCCAGGGCCACCAACACACCGCGATCAGCGCCGGCCACATCTGGAATCCATACGCCACGGCCAGCCCTCCGAGCAGCGACAGCGCGTCGCTCGAGGTCGTCGCCACGATCAGCGCCGCGACGACGATCAGGACGACGATGGTTCGCCCCGCCACCATCTGCTGGCTGTCGCTCGCCTCGGGCATGAAAAAGCGCTTGAGAACGTCCCGCGTGAGGATACCGCCGGCGGTCGCCATGTACGCCGCGCCCGTCGACTGCATCGCAGCGAGGGCGCACACCGCGAGCAGCCCGGCGAACCACGGGGCCACGTCGCTGGCGAGGTAGATGAGCTGGGGCACCAGATTGCCTTGTGCCCCACGGGTTTCCATGAGGTCCTGACCCAAGAGCTGATCGGACATCACGTCGTTGACCATGTCCGGACGCACCTGCATGAAGCTGGCATCCGCGCCCAGGAAATGCCCCGCCATGCCCTGGCACGCGGTGAAGAAGATCAGGAGGAAGCCGACGATGAGCGACGACGCCCACACCTGCTGGACCGCGAACGGCCGGGCACTCTCGTTCGAAAACGCCCACATGGAGAAAGCCGGCGCGGACTGGATTCCCATGAGGGCGAACATGTAGGTCAGGATCATCATCCCGGTCCAGGCACCGCCCTGGGCGGAGGGCCCGCTCTTGACGGCCTGAATCACCCCTGGGATCGCGACGTAATGGCTGTAACCAGCCGGCGTCGTGGTCGTATCTTGCTGGGCCAGGGCGAAGATCCGCTCACTGAGGTCGCCCAGACCGCCGACATGGTAGAGCGCGATCGAGCCGACCGAGACGATGCCGATGGACAGCATGATGACCTGCGCGACGTCCACGTACGCGACCGCGCGCAGCCCACCGATGGCCACGTAGATCACGAGCACGAAGGACAGCGCCCACATCCCCGCGTTGATGCTGAGAACGCCATCGGTGAGTACGTGGAATAGAAAGCCGGACGCGCGCAACTGCAGCCCGAGGTAGGGGACCGAGAATACCAGCGCCACGAGGACGACGAGGATCCGGATGGCATCGCTGCGGAAGTAGGTGGCCAACATCTCGCCCGGAGTCACGAACCCGAAGCGCTTGCCCAGCATCCACTGGCGCTTGAGGAAGAGCACGCCGGTGAAGGGAATGGTGATCGCGTAGAACGATGCGTAGGCGTACTGGAAGCCATCGCGAAAGATGAGCCCTGGGTGGCCCATGAACGTCCAGCCGGAGAACGACGTCGCGGTGGCGGCGAGCACGAACACCCAGAACGAGATCCGGTGCCCTCCGATGAAGTAGTCCGATGCAGTCCGCGATTGCAGGGCCCCTACGAAGCCAAAGAAGATGCAGTAGCCCCAGTAGAGCAAGACGAAGACGAAAAGCCATATGATCTTGGGATCCATCGCCGGCTCCCTCGCGTCGACACGCTGCGCTGCTGAACCATCGTTTGGCGGCTGTCGTCACGCCAATTCAAAAGGAGCAAGTCCCATGCCATGAAAACGCTGACGCAGGGCACTTGGCTCACGATGGTGGCAAAGTTCGCCACGGTGCGCACCAGGACGATGCGCGGCCATTCCAAGTTGCCCAGCGCCTCAGCATGTCCGCCATCGCACGTTGCGTCGCAGTTTCCTGCAAAGAGGACCCCGGTCCACGCCGGTTTCCACGTTGGTATTCGCCGTGCGCGATCCCGGCTTGCCCAACTCCGCGCGAGCAATGCAGCCAAGAGCGTTGGGGGATGCCCCATGGACTGCCGGGCACATTCGCCACCCGGAATACCTACCCCCTGACCAGAAGCCGGGGGCGCGTCCGTGTTCGAGCCATCGCCCGCGACCCGGCGGCGCGCTTTTACGGCCTGGCGCGAGCCTCGTCGCGATACCCCGGAGGAGCCGCCGGGGCCCGACGGCCCTGCGGCATCGGCGACGCCCCCTGACGCCGATCGATCTGCGTTCGATGAGGCAAATCACCGCCACAGCGATCCCGGATCGCAACTACGACCCGGCACTCCCGGTCCCGGGGGAGGCTCTGGGCTGCGTCCCACGCATCACCCTCGTTGTCGGTTTTCACCACTTTCGCGGCCAACCGGCTCGGGCCACTAGGACATGGGCCCGTCATTGGAACGGCCCAAGCGCCTCCAGCAAACCGATTCACCGGCAAAGGATCTGAACGCGACCACACGGGGCCGCGGAAACCGGTTTCGCTGATCCGCTTGGACAACAGCTCTAACGGCGGGTAGATCCAATGCCGGCAGAATCTCGCCATGCCGGTGAAAGCAATCGGACGCCGTTCGCTCCGGGACGGTCCGTTGTTACGCATGTCAGCGACCGTTGCGCAGCGCTCATACGCTGCGCCCCGTTTCCTCACGATTCGGTGCCACCGTCAGCATAGACCCGTGATGCGTCAGCGTGATGCATCGACGAGGCGAGTTGCCCTAGATCGAAGCGAGAAGTGGATCAAGGAAAACACCGGAATGGATCAAGCCCGCCGGCTGGGGCATTGCCAGCGGTGCCGTCGGCGCCATGACCATCGGCTTTAGCGTCGGCGGCCGGATCACGGGGGGCGGGATCGCCAAAATGGAATCGGCCCGCGACGAAGGCAATTCCGTGGGCGTGTGGCCCGCTCCCGGGCCGATGCAGGCTCCCTCACAAGCCATTCGCGGCTCGTGACGGCGTGGGCCGAGGGCCCGGACCGGCAAACCCGGCCCGGCCCCGGACGGGATCCGATGCCGCTGGATCCCGCCATGACCGAGTGGCGCGGCGTTAGTTGGCCTCGTCCCCGGCGTGCTCGTCCGACTCGGCTTCGTCGCCGGCATGCTCATCCCCCGAGTGATCGTCGGAATGCGCCTCGTCCCCGGCATGCTCATCACCCGAGTGCTCCTCGGAATGGGCCTCATCACCGGCGTGCTCATCCCCGTTGCTCGAGCTCGCCGACTCACCGCCGTGCTCCGAGGCCGCAAGCGCGGTTCCGCCCAAGCCGAGGGCCACCAGCATCAACAGCAGTGTTGTGATCGATTGCACACGTTTCATGTCTTTACCTCCAATTGCATTACAAAGTATTTGCGATCCATCCAATGGACTCTACCGACCTCGCGAGCCGTCCGGGGCGGGGCCACCCCACCCTCATCGAGCCTGTTCAGCCGGTGCCCTTCCGCTGCTCGCACCCTCGAGCTCGACGACCAAACCGCCAAGCTCACCGTCCGATTCATCGCCCGCCTCGGACGATCGATGCAGGGTCCGACCCCGAGTCGCGCCCGGGATCGGCTACTTTCACACGAAACCGCAGCGGGGTCGTCCCGGCCATCCGCCCGATCCGGCGGGGTCATCACCGCTGCGGGTTCGCTTGATTCTGGTTGCGCTGGGTGAACGGCTCGGTCAACCAGGCGACGAACGACAGATAATCGTTGCGTCCCTCGGCCAGTCCGAGTTCCTCCATCTCCCGGAAATCGGGCTCTTCGTAGGTCCCGAACAACCGGTCCCAGACGATGAAGATCGTTGCGAAATTGGCATCCCCCGTTCGCCGCGAGACCGTGTGGTGGCTCGTGTGGAAGCGGGGCGTCACGAGGAACAATCGCAGGAAACGCTCCCAGCGCTCGGGTAAATCGATGTTCGAGTGGTGGAACTGGCTCGCCAGGCTCACCGCGATCTCGAACGCGGCGAAACCCGCCATCGATGGTCCCCAAATCGCAATCCACACGAGCTTTACGAAGAACGAGATGAATAGCTCGCCCGGATGGAAGCGTAGCGCCGTGGTGACATCCACGTGCGTGTCTACATGGTGGACCTTGTGAAAACGCCAGAGGAAGCCGAAGCGATGATTGAACCGATGCCACCAGTAGTCGAACATGTCGAAAACGACAATGGTGGCGATGATCCCGCCGATGCCGCTGTAGCCCAGCATGGGCGCCAGGCCCCACTCCTTTTGGGCGAGGTACTCGGCCCAGACCAGGAACGGGGCCAGCAAAACGACCTTGAGGACGACCGTGTTGAAGATGGCCATGGCTGCATGAGTGCGCAATCGCTGCCCGCGTGGCGCCTGCCAGGGCCGTTCGGCCGCCAGCGTCTCCACCAGGAAGAACAGGGCAAAACCACCGAGGAAGAAGGGGAGCTTCACGTCTTCCATATCATCCGACTCGACACATCCGCCGGCCTCGGGGTCGTCCGAGCACGTCTAGCGAAGTAGATTCGGCAAGTCGTCGACGAAGTTGTAACGCGGCTGCTGAACCCATTCGCCTTCTTCCCGCACGGGGAGTTTGTGGACGTTCTCCTGATACACGACCAGCTCGCCGTCGTGCGCCTGCAGCCAGAAATCCAGGTCGTAGGTCTTGTCCGGATTGCCGATGGTGGCGAAGTTGGTGCAGGCGAAGTAGTAGCCGCCGCCCATGGTGCGTACCGGATCGTGGATCTTCTGGAACTGCAGCTCCAGCGTCTGGCTGGTGCGCGGATCCGTGATCTCGAAGACACCCGGCTTGCCCAGGCGCGTGCGCCGGTCGATGTGCTCGCGCATGGCGGCCTTGATCTCCTCGGCGCCATAACCGGTGCCGTCATCCGGGTCCGCCTCTTGAGCGGCGTCCTCGCTCCCGGCATCCCCGCTCGATTGGCGCTGCTCGGGCTCGCCGTCGCTTTGCTGCGTCTCGGCCGCGGCCTCGCTCTGTTGCCCCTGCCCGCTCGCTTCGCCGGCGTCCGGGGCGTCGCTGCTGCAGCGCGCCAAGGCCAACACCAGGATCACCGGCAGAGCGATCCCGGTCTTGCGCAACGCCCACGTCCATCGGTCTTGTTGCATGCTCATACCCTCGCTGGTCGCGGCGCGACATCGGGGGACTGCTACCCCGAGCACGCGCGGTATATATTTCGACCCACGCAAGCGCCCACCCGTTCAGCGGAGCCGGGTTCGCCCCTGCGCCCACCGGCTGTGGGTTCGCCGTGCCGGCGACCCAGGTTTCATCGCGCCGCGGGGCGAGCGCCGCTCAAGACGCCACCGGGCGAATCGTTCCGGGGGCGGCGCCGCCATTTGCCTCCTTAGTGTATCGGCGCCCCAGCTGGGTTCCCGAGCGCCGGCTATCACTGTGTCCACCGCCCGGAGGCGCAGCCGGCGGCGGTCCCAAACCGTGGCCCATGGGCCGCTCACCCGGGTCACCGCCCGTGGGGCAAACCATTGGCCACGATGCGGCGCCAGAGGCGCTGCCACGTGGGCCAGTCGTGGCCGCCGTCGACCGTCAGCACGCGTTCCGGGGGAAGGCGTCCGGCCAGAAGGTCCGCCGCCGAGGCGAACCGATCGTCGCGTCCATAGGCGAGCACGATCGGCGGCTCACCCCGCTCGTCGGTGACGCCACTGAGCCAGCGCCAGGTCCGCCGCTGGTAGGGCTCGCCGTGCTCACTTTCGCCCGACCATTGGGCGGGACCGCCCGCCGCGGCGATCGCGTCGACGAGCTTGCGCTCGCCCAGGAAGGGCGCCAGAAGCACGATGCCGTCGACCCCGTCCGGGTGCTGTCGACTGTAGACCATCGCGCCCATGCCCCCGGCCGAGATGCCGACCAGCCAGATACGCGCGTAACCGCGCTCGCGCGCGGGTACCATCACGTCGACATGCAGCCGGTCGGCGAACGTGCGGTCACGGTAGTAGCCCATGTGCGCGTCGGCGGCGATCATGTCGAAGGTGCCGTCGTGGCCGATATCGAAGAATCCCTGCGCGTGAAAGTCCTCGGCGCGGTCGCCACGGCCTGGCAGGAACACGACCAGCGTGTCGGCGCGCGCAGCCCCGTCGTCGATGGGTCCGCCCACAGTGGGCATGGGCTCTTTGGTGGCGGGGGTACAGGCCGCAGTGGCGCTCAGAAGCGCCGCCGCCATGAATGAGCCGGGTTTGTTCATGCGCGCTCGCTTCCTGTGCTGATGGGTTCGGGCATAGGCCTGCCGGCGCGAGAGCAAGGCATGCATGGCTCGCTGAGCCGTTCGATCCATGGGATCGCACCATCTTGGCGATGCAATCACGGTCCTTAGTGCAGCTTGAGCCGCGGGCGGGTCCGCCGCGAGACCAGATCGGACATGAATAGCATCATGGCCCGGACCGGTCCGTGCAGGGCGCGCTGGTGGTCACGATAGAGCCAGCGATAGCTCACGCGCGCGAACCAGCCCTCGATGGTGACGCGGCCGAGGAGCGAACCCATAAGGGTGCCGAAGGCGCTGTCACTGAGGTTCACCAGCGAGCCGCGATCGCGATAGGTATACAGCGGCAGCGATTCCCCCGCCACGTATCGCGGCAGGGCCTTCGCGAGGAATGCGGCCTGCTGGTCCGCGGCCTGGGCGCGCGGCGGCACCGTGGTCTCCCCCGTGTCGTCGCGCGGACAGGCGGCACAATCGCCCAGGGCGAAGATGCGCTCGTCGTTGGGGGTCTGCAGCGTGCGCCCCACGACGAGCTGGTTGCGACCATTGGTCTCGAGCCCGTCGAGTCCGGACAGGAACGCCGGAGCCTGCACCCCGGCCGCCCACACGCTGAAGCGCGCCGGGATGAAATCACCATCGCGGATGCGGATCCCCTCGGAGGTGACCTCGGCAACCTCGGCACCAGTTCGCACCGTGACCCCGAGGTGCTCGAGCTGGGCGCGGGTCGAGGCGGCGACATCGTCGGGCAATCCGGGGAGCAGACGCGGCGCGCGCTCGATCACCACGAGACGGGTATCGCGAACGACATCGATATCGCACGCGCCGTACTCAGCGAGGGCGTGGCGCATCTTGTCGAGCTCGGCGGCCAGCTCGACACCCGTGGCACCGCCGCCGACGATGGCCACGTCGAGCTCGCCCTCCATGCGCGGCCCGCCGCCCTGCCCGGCGCGCAGATAGGCCTCGAGCAGATAGCGGCGGAATTTCTCCGCCTCCGCGGCCGCGTCCATGCTGAAGCAGTGCTCGGCGACACCCGACACCCCGAAGTCATTGCTCTCACTGCCGACCGCGAACACCAACGTATCGTAGCCGACCGCGCGCGGCGGCAGGGCCTCGCGGCCGTCGGTCTCGGTGAGCGCACCCAGGTGGATCTGCCGGTTGGTCCGGTCGAGGCCGTCGACCCGCCCCCAGACGAAGCTGAAGTGATGCGCGCGGGCATGGGCGAAGTAATCGCACTCGTCGTCGTTGATATCGAGTGTGCCGGCCGCGATCTCGTGGAGCAGCGGCTTCCACACGTGGGTGAGCGATTCATCGACCAGCGTCACTGTCACCGCCGGATCGCGGCGATAGTGGCGACCCAGGCGCGTCGCCAGCTTGAGGCCACCGGATCCGCCACCGACGATCACGATGCGGTGGGTTGCGTTGGCGCTCGCCAAGATGGACTCCAAGGGGGACCGAGCACCCGATGCTAGCACCGAACGCTTGGCCGCGGCCGCGGGGCGGGGCGCGGTCGGCTACAGGGTCGCCGCCATATAGCCGAACAGGGCGGCAAGCAGGACCAGGGCCAAGAGTACGCCGAAGAAGCGCACGAGGCGGAGCATCTGTCCGCGCAGCGAGTCGGATTCGGCCACAGCGGGCCTCCTTTTTGTTCTGGCAATGGAGCGAGCCGGGCTCCGAGCGCAGGCGGAGGCCGCTCGCGCCGCTACATACGGATGGCACATCGTGCTGGATTCACGGCGATGGCGACACCCGGGTGCAGAGCGAGGCCACTGCGGCGCTTGTCGGGTCGGGGACCCCGACGCCGCGCTACGGCCGCCGCGGCGCTCGCCACATCGAGGCCTCCCGCGCCACGCGCGCCGCGGTGTAGAGTGGCCGAGAGGCCTCAGCCACTCGGGAGGGATGCGATGGCCCCGAACCAGCCCACGCAAGAGCGACCGGGGGCGGCGCGATCATGGCACGACCCGCGCGCAGCCGAGACCTTCGAGCCGGCCTTCCGCGAGGTCACGCCCAGCCAGACGGTCGATCACGCATTGCGCACGGTCAGCCGCAATCAGGTGCAACAGAGCGCGATGGCCGACGGCAAGGCGAACATCATGATCACGGTGTGCTCGATCGTGGTCACACTCGGGGCGGGCCAGCTCGACAATCCCACGTTGGTGGTCCCGGTCGCCACATTGGCGCCCTTTGCCCTGGCCTCGCTGTTGCTGGCGATCCTCGCGGTGGTCCCGCGCATCAAGAAGCCGCCCACCGCTGCGGGGCGGATCGACCGCCAGGATCCGTCATTCAGCCTGCTTTTCTTCGGCCATATCGCCTACATGGATATCGCCGACTTCAAGCGCGAGCTCGCTTGGCTCGCCAGTGATCCGCCCGTGCTCTACGACACCATCGCACGCGACATGCACAACCAGGCGCAACTGCTGACCCACCGAAAGTTCCGCTATCTGCGCTGGAGCTATCTGTCGTTCATCACGGGCATCCTGGTCGCCAGCGCGAGCCTGCTCGTCTCGCTGCTCCGGCCCGTATGACAACCGGCGCGCCGGCGGTTATACCGGACCGTCGGCGTCGAGCGCCGGATAGCAGCGGAAGATGCCCGCCTGGTTGAACGCCAGCCGCCGATCCGAGGCCAGATACTCGGCGACGCCGGGCAGCGCGCGCACCCGCTCGCGCAGCGCGTGCATGCGCGGATAACCCTGCGCGAACAGACGCATCGCCTCGGGGAAGGCGTAGACCAGCCCCTCCAGCGTCTGGAACAGCGACAGATCCGCATAGGTGACGTCGTCGCCCACGAGCCACCCGGTGGTCGCCGGGTTGGCATCGATCACGCGCTCGAAATACTGCATGTACTCAGGCAGGCGGTCGCTGTGGAACAGTGCCGCGCAACGCGCCGCCTCGCCGGCCTGGTCCTCGTAGTGCAGCGACGGCCCCAGCGGATGGTGGGTGTCGTGGATCTCGGCGAGCCAGTCCGCCAGCGTCAGTTGCAGCTGATGAACCCAAAGCCGACCCGGCCTATCCGCAGGCGCCAGGCCGTAGCGCTCACCCAGATAGAGCAGGATGTTCGGCGTCTGGGCGAGGCAGACCTCCTCGGTCAGCAGCACCGGCGGCGCAAACGCCACGTTGACGAGCGCCGGATCGTCGATGAGCGATTGCACCGCGTCCGCGTCGCCGCGGCGGCCTACATCCACATAGGACACGCCGGCGTACTCCAGCGCCAGGCGCACGAACTCGCCCCGGCCCGGTATGTCCGGCCAATAATAGAGCTGGCAGGTCACGTTCCCCTCCCCCGCGTACGAAAAGGGCGCTCATTCTCGGGGCTCGCGCCCGGGCGAGTCACCCCGGGGCACAGAGGCGCCGCCGCCGCGGCGTATTGTAGATGGGTGCGCAAGCGGCACGGGCGCCCGGCGCGCCCCCCTCGCAATCGGGGCATCGCGGTTGACCACGTCGCGGTGCGAATTGAAACTGCCGCGTTCCAGTCGCGAGGAGATGGCCCCATGAGCGAAGAACCCAGCCACGCCGCGCTCGTCTGGCAACAAGAGGCGCTGGTCCACCAGATCGAGTCGACGGCTCTGTGGCGCGCTCAGCGGGCGCCCAATCTCGAAAACCGAGAGACCCAGGAGCGGGCGTCGCAGATGCTGTCCGATCTGGCGGTCCACGTGGGCCAGCTCGAGGCCGAGCACGGGCTCTTCGACGCCCTCCACGCCACTTCGGGCGACTTGCGTGCCGGCGAGATCGTCAGCGAGCGCCTGTGGCGCTACGGCTTCGGCGTCGATATCGATCCGGCCGCGTTCGTCGAAGCCCTCGCGGCCGAGCTCACTACCCTGCGCGAGACCAGCGAGTAGCTCGCCACACAACGAACTTGCCCTGCAGCCAGCATGGGGTGCCCTGATGCAGCAACCCACCACCAACATCGCCGCCGACGTCGAGATCTACACCTGGCGCATGTGCCCGTTCTGCATCCGGGCGAAACGGCTGCTGCGGCGCAAGGGCGTCGCCTACACCGAGTACCGTGTCGGCAAGCACGACGACTCACGCCGGCGCATGGCCGAGCGCGCCAACGGACACTGGACGGTCCCCGAGATCTTCATCGACGACGTCCACCTGGGCGGCTGCGACGAGCTGCGCGAACTCGAGCGCAGCGGCCGTCTGGATGCGCTGCTCACGCGCTCGCCGGCGCGCTGAGCGCGCTGCGGCTTCGAACGCCTGGTCCCCGGCACAGCCCGCCCCGACACCCAACGCCCCACGCATCGCGATACCCGCCATGGGGAGGGCCGCTGTTGAGCCGTCTACGCCGTGCCGTCGCCCTCGCTTTCCACTGGCAGCACCCCATCGGGGGTGCGCTGTCGATCCCCGCGGTCGCTGGCTTCGCCGCATGGGCGCTATCGCGGCTCAGCGCACTGGATCGGGTGCCGACCAACAATCGCGCCGCCGCGCTGGGCGTGCTTACCATCGCTGCCCTAGGGAATGCCTGATTTAACCCGCTCATCGCGGTGGCGGATGTCCGCGGGCTGTTCGCAAGTCACTGGCGGATCGGACTAAAAGTCCGATCCACAGGATGTGATGAGACCCTAAATTCGCAATAAATCAGACGTTCCCTAGCACTCGCCTACAACGCCTGGCGCCTGGGGCGCTACGCGTGGGCCCGGGCCCGCCGCCTTTTGGCCCGCGATGCTCCGCGCTGGCCGGCGGCACTCATCGACGCCGGCCGGTATGCAGGGACCGCGGTCCTGGTCACGCTGTTGCTGCTGATCGCCCTGCTCGGGCGCGAGGGCCATGCCCTGGTGCGCCTGGGGAACATGGACAACGAGCCCTGGTTCATCGCCGGCATGATGGCGGCGCTGGCGGGCCTCGCGCTCACCTGGCCCGCCTGGGCCCTCTCGAGCGCCCGCCCCGGCACCTGATGCCGTACATGCCGCCGTGCCCCGACAGGGACGCTTGAGCCGCGTCGGCCCGCAGCAACGCGGCCTCGCACGGGGCGAGCGCTACCTCGGCGCTGGGCCTACGTAGTCGACCGTACGTACGCTACCGAATGGAAGTGGGCGCCGGACGCGCCTATATTGGCGGGTGGTTTGGACAGAAACCAGTTGTGTTGAGCGGGGGTCTAGCGCCCCCGTTTTTTTTGCGACGAGCCGCCGAAGGTGACGCGCCACGCTGGCCCGGCCCCCTGCCATCACCCCCGCCATGCCACCGCGAGTCGCCGGAACGTCGGCGCCGGCCGGTTCCCTCGGAAAAGCTGGCCCAGTAGGCTCGACCGCCCGTGAGCCCGCCGCCGTTGGCCCACCATGACCGCGCCGCTGCCCATTCTGTACCGCGACGACGACGTTATCGTCGTGGACAAACCCGCCGACCTGCTGGTGCATCGCACGGCCATCGACGGCGACAGCGAGGCGGCGCTGCAGCGTCTGCGCAACCAGATCGGCCAGTGGGTCTATCCGGTCCATCGGCTCGACCGCCCCACCTCGGGGGCCCTGTTGTTCGCGCTGCATGCCGAGTCGGCGAGTCGCTTGTCGCGCGCTTTTCGCGAGCACGCGATCGCCAAGCACTACCTGGCGGTCGTACGGGGTTGGCCCGCCGAGCACGGCGTCATCGAGCGCGCGCTCAAGGGCGACAAGAACAAGCCCGCCCAACCCAGCCGCACACGCTTCGTCCGGGTCGCGACGGTCGAGCTCCCGGTCGCGGTCTCGCGTTTCCCGACGGCGCGCTATGCGCTGGTGATGGCATCACCCGACACCGGTCGCCGGCATCAGCTCCGGCGCCACCTCAACGGCATCAGCCACCCGGTCGTGGGCGACACCGCCCGTGGCGACCGCCATCACAACCGCTTCTTTCGCGAGCACCACGCGTGTCGGCGCATGCTGCTGCACGCCTGGCGCCTGGCTTTTGTGCATCCCACCACGGGGCAAGCCATCGCGGTGCACGCCGAGCCCCCGGCGGCGTTTGGGCGCC
The DNA here is from genome assembly GCA_964445325.1 of uncultured Ectothiorhodospiraceae bacterium. Taxonomy (GTDB): domain Bacteria; phylum Pseudomonadota; class Gammaproteobacteria; order XJ16; family Halofilaceae; genus Halofilum. The sequence goes on along the minus strand of CAYUKN010000043.1, from coordinate 5,107 downwards.
TGGGGGCGTCGTTCGGATGGTCGCTCGACGCGGCCACGCTGGAAGCCGCGCGTGGCGCGATACCCGCAAGCGACGCCCAGCCGGATGCCGACGACGCCAGCACCCCCGGCGGGGCGTCGGTCCAGAACCAGTGACACGTCCTCGCCCGAGCAAGCGGCGCCACGCGTTTCCGCGGCACTCGCCGGGCTCATTGCTTGACCACGAGGCTCGACTGCGAGGCGTTGCGCGTCACGCGCTCCGCGACACTGCCCACCAAATGCCCACGCAGGCCGCCCATCCCGCGCGTGCCCACGACAATGAGATCGGCGTCCTCCTGGCGCGCGACGTCGAGGATCGCATTGGCGGGCTTGCCATAGACCAAACGCGTCTCGATCGACCCAACCCCACGCTCGCGCGCCCGTGTGCTCGCGCGCTCGAGCAGGTGATCACCGAAGGCACGGACCGCCTCCGCGTGCGATTGCAGATGTTGCTCACCCGTGGCCTCCGCCACCTGCCGGGCCAGCTTGTCCGGATGCAATGGTGCCGCCAGTTGCGGATGGACTTCCTGCAGCACGCGCGCCATCCCGTCGAACTCTTCGTCGGTCGGCTGCTCGATCACGGCGTGCACCAACACCAGCTCGGCCTCGAAACGACGCGCGATCTCGGCGCCTGCGTGCTCCGCCTGGAGCGCGTGCGCCGTGCCGTCGGTAGCGACCATTATCCGCTGCCACATTGCCCAAACCCCCTTGCGGCTCGCTCACGGCCGCTCGCGCTTCGACTCCCGCCGCCGCCTCGGTGGACGCCAGGGCGCCTGCGTCGCTGGGCGACAGCTCGCGACCACCGTAAGCAGGAGGGAGCAGCAGCGATATTGATCACGGTCAAAGAGCCCCCAGGTCGCCCCGGCGGGTGGCGGGATCGAGCGAGACGCCGGTGCCCGCCCCAAGCCCTCCCGATCACGTCGCGTCGTGATGACGCCGGTCTAGCGAACGGGCCCGCGCAATCGCTCCAGCAACCAGACCGATTCACTTATGGCGTCCACACCCTGCGCGCTGAGATCCCCGGGGGCATCACCGGCGACATCACGCTCCAGCGCCGTGACGGTGAACCAGGGCCCGAACAACGAGGCCACCTCGTCCGGCGGGACGGAGAACGGCGGCCCCTCGACGCCTTCGTCGGGATAAGCCATCGTCACCAGCAGCACACGCGCGCCTCCCGGCACGAGGCCGGCCAAGTGGTGCACGTAGCGCATCCGCATCGCGTGCGGCAGCGCGATCAAGGCCGCGCGATCCCAGACCGCGGCGACCGCGCCCAGCTCGGTCGCGCTCAAGTCGAAGTAGTCGCCGGCGTAGACGCGCGCGCCGCCGCCGCGCCAGAGAGACAGGGCGCCACGCGGCTCGCGCTGGGCGGGGATATCGTGCTCGGTGTACAGCGCCGCGACGGCTTGTTCGCTCAGCTCGACGCCCACGGGCTCGAACCCCTGCTGGGCGAGCCACGGGATATCGACGGACTTGCCGCAAAGCGGGACGAAGATGCGCTCCCCGGGCTCGAGCGCGAGGCGATGGCAGTACGCTCGCAGGTTGGGATTGACCTCGGTACGGTGGAAGCCGATCCGGCCGTCGGCCCAGCGCTGCTGCCAGAATGCGGGATCCATGGTCTCTTTCGCCGGCGTCGAGGACTGAGCCACGGTTGACGGTATACCAAACGCGGCAACGGGCCAATCCACGCGCACGCTTTCGGTATGGTGGCGCGCAGCGAGCCGCGCATGCCGCGATCGCGCAGGGCGGAGGGGCGCGATGATCGATGTCCATGCCGATGTGGTTGGCAGCCTGCTGCGCCCCGGCTGGCTGCTCGAGGCGCAGGCGCGCCGGCGGGCGGGCACCCTAAGCCACGTCGCGTACAAGGCCATCGAGGACCGGGCCGTTGATGCGGCCGTGGCCGTGCAGGAGGCCGCCGGCCTCGAGGTCGTCACCGACGGCGAGATGCGGCGGCTGTCGTTCCAGAGCCAGCTCGCGCAGGCGGTCGAGGGCTTCGGCGCCTGGGATCTCGATGCCTTCGTCTGGGGCCATTGGCACGGCGACGATACGCTCGGCGATTGGCAGCGCGAGCGCCCCGACGCGCTCGCGGTCGAATCGCGCCTGCGGCGCTGGCGCTCGCTGTCCGCCGAGGAGCTCGTCTACCTGCGCGCGCGGACCCGCGCGACGCCCAAGGTCACACTGCCCAGCCCCGGGCTGTTCGCCAACTTCTGGTCGCCGGAGCGCTCCGCTGGCGCCTACGCCTCGCTCGGCGATTTCCTCGAGGACGTCGCCGCCGTCCTGCGCGCCGAGGTCGAGGAGCTCGCCGCCTACGGCGCCACCTACATCCAGCTCGACGCCCCGCACTATCCGCTGCTCATCGATCCCGACACGCGCGCGTTCTACGAGGCGCGCGGTTGGCGCATCGACGAGTGGCTCGATTTCGGGGTGGCGCTCGACAATCGCGTGATGGCGCCAATCGACGGCGTGACGTTCGCGCTGCACCTTTGCCGCGGCAACCAGGCCAGCCGCTGGCTCGTCGCGGGAAGCTACGAGCCGATCGCCCGGCCATTGTTCGAGCACACCGTCGCCCAGCGCCTGCTGCTGGAGTACGACGACGAGCGTTCCGGCGGCTTCGAGCCGCTGGCGGCGGTGCCCGATGACAAGCGGGTCGTGCTCGGGCTGGTCTCGTCCAAGCACGGCCGGCTGGAAGACGCCGACGAGCTGGTGCGCTGCATCGATGCGGCCAGCCGCTACGTCGAGCGCGAGCGCCTCGGCATCAGCACCCAGTGCGGCTTCGGCACATCGGTGCTGGGCAACAACCTCACCGTGGATGAGCAGGCCGCCAAGCTTCACCTCGTCGTGGAAACGGCCCGGTCGGTCTGGGGGTGAACATGTCACCCCACGCGCAGCCGCCACCCACGCCCTCGCGAGATCGCCGGGGAAGACAGCCGCGTGCGCCGCGAGCGGCTCTGTTGCATCCTGGGCCGAATCCATCACGGCAGTTTCCACCTTTCTCGAAGGAGGATTGCTCAAATGAGTGAGACCCCGCCGCGCATCGACATCCCGGGGCCGGTCGGTTTCGGCGGCGCGCCCATCGGCGACATGTTCGCGCCCAGCGACGAGGCCGCGGCCCGCGAGACGCTGGCGACGGCCTGGGATCACGGCATCCGTCACTTCGACACGGCCCCGCACTACGGCGCCGGCCTGTCCGAGCAGCGCATGGGGGCGTTCCTCGCGGGCAAGCCGCGCGACGCCTATTTCCTGTCGACCAAGGTGGGCCGTCTGCTCGATCCCGATCCCTCGGGGCCAGAGCTCCAGCATCCGTTCGTCGGGGGCCTCTGGTTCAAGCGCCGCCTCGACTACGGCTACGAGGCCGCCCATCGCTGTGTCGCCGACTGCCTGCAGCGTCTGGGCGTCGGCCGCATCGACGTCGTCTATATCCACGACCTCGCCGCCGACGCGCTCGGCGAGGCGTGGACCGAGCATTTCGCCACGGCGATGCGCGGGGCCGCCCAAGCGCTCACCGAGCTCCGCGATCAAGGGGTCATCCGGGGCTGGGGGCTCGGCGTCAATCGCGTCGAGCCCTGCCTGCGCGCGCTCGACGAGGCCGACCCCGACGTCTTCCTACTGGCGACCCAGTACCACCTACTCGACCAGACCGGCGGCGAAGAGCTGCTGCCCGCGTGCCTCGAGCGCGGCGTTCAGGTTGTGGTGGGCTCGCCCTTCGCCTCGGGCCTGCTCGCCGGCGGCGAGCACTACAACTACCAGCGCGCCGATCCCGAGCAGCTCTGGCAACGTGACCGGTTGCGCCACGTCTGCGATCGCCACGGGGTCGAGCTCAAGGCGGCGGCCGCCCAGTTCAGTGCGGCCCATCCCGCGGTCGCAGCGATCCTGCCCGGGGCCAAACGCGCCGCCCACATCCGCGAGAAGGTCGAGCTGATGCAACAGCCCATCCCCGAGGCGTTCTGGGCGGAGCTCAAGGAGCGCCACATCCTGCATCCCGAGGCGCATACGCCGGCCTAAAGGACGCGGCCAGCGGGCGCCGACGCCGCGCCGGCAGGGCCCACACCCGGCGTCGGCTTGCGCAGGCGCCGGCCATGCGGGCGTCGCGGGGACTATCCGCCGGTGCCGTCGAGGCAAAGCATCGAGCCAGACCATCGACCGAATCGCGGAAGCCCCATGCATACGCGCGCGGATCGCGGGTGCGGCCGATCGGGGCACGTCGGCGCGATAGCGCACCCGGGGGAGGGCCAGGTCGAGCCAACAGTACACCCGCCCATCCCATGCGTTGTCACCCCGCCGCGATCGAGACACGGGTAGGGAACCAGACGATGAGGCGGGCGCGGCCGTTGCAGTCGAAGACCAACACGGTATCGGGGCGACGGTGTGCTGTCTCAGTATCCACGACGCTCAGTAATCAGCCGGTGCTACAAGCGCCTACAGCCGTCGGTCCTCAAGCAGGCGAGATATAGGACAGGGCCAAAAGCCAACCGGCCATGCCCGCGAGCACGAGCCACGTCAGCAGCGTCCCCCACGTGCGCTGGCGGGTAACACCGGCCGATTGGCCCAGGCCCCAGGCGTGCAGCACGCGTGCGATCAGGAACACGCCACCGAGGAGATGAAGCGCCATGAAACTCCCCCCCTGTATCTCCAACAGGGCCAACAGGAGCAGTCCGATCGGCATGTGCTCGGCGGCGTTGGCGTGGACCCGAACGGCTCGGGCGAGATCGGGCTGATCGCCGTCGCCGATACCCACCTGATGGTGGCGGCGGAGCGCGGGGATGCGCGCGGCCAAGCCGACGAGCAGCAAGGCACCGAGCGCGGCATAGAAACTGGTGACGGGCAACACCATGATGAGCCATCCTCCTCTTGTGGTTGTCGATCGTGGCCACGCAACGGCAGATCAAGCGGGTCATTCGCACGCCCGCTCCAGCCGAACCGGCGTGGCTGCATTGTCCGTCGCACCGAGGTGCGCGGGCCATGAACGAGCTTGCGCTCGTGAGTGGGCCGTCATGGGCCATGCCGCACCGAATTTTGGCGGCGCTGCAGCGATCAGGGAACCATCGGCGAGCGCCTCGCCGGTCGCCAAACGAGACCACAGCCCGAACGCCACC
>CAYUKN010000042.1:17306-19233 GCA_964445325.1 uncultured Ectothiorhodospiraceae bacterium | reverse complement strand
CCTGTGGATCGGACTTTTAGTCCGATCCGCCAGTGACTTGCGAACAGCCCCCTGACATCCGCCACCGGGATGAGCGGGTTAAATCAGGCATTCCCTGGAGGTCACGATCGCGTGGGCAATGCCCGCCAAGGGTTACATGAGGACGAGAACAATCCATGCCCCTTCAGGGTTGTAACTCGTGTCATCTTCACCTCGATGCCTTGGCGCAACCGAACGAGTCAATTTGTTTTCATTTTGTGATTCCCATCCGGAAGATGACTCGTTGGGCCGGATCTCGGCCTACGCGCGCCGAGGGCGTTTGCGGCTGCCGTGGCGGGCGTAGACGCGTTGGGCCTCGGCGCGTTGGCCGGGATCGCGTCGTAAGGCGCCGATGCGATCGCGCGCCTTTCGATAGGCGCTCGCCGGATCGACTACGGGCTCGGGATAGTCGATGCCGATGCGGCAACCATAGCGAGCCTGTAGGTGCGGGGGCAGGCGGTGGGGCTCGGCCAGCCAGCTCTTCGGCAGCGGGTCGAGCTCGGGGATCCAGGCCTTGATGAAGCGGCCGTCGGGATCGTGGTCGCGAACCTGCTTGGCCGGTGAGTAGATCCGCGGGGCGTTGATACCGGTCGTCCCTGTCTGCATCTGGGCCTGACTGTAGTGAATGCCCGGCTCGAAGTCGCTGAACAGCCGGGCGAGGTGGAGCGCGGGCTCGCGCCAGTGCAGCCACAGATGGTAGCCGGCGAACGACATCAGCATCGCCCGCATGCGGAAGTTGATCCAGCCGTGGGCATGCAGGGCACGCATGCAGGCATCGACCATCGGGTAGCCGGTGGTGCCGTGGCACCAGCGCCGGAATGCCGCCTCTTGCTCGGGGGTCCAGGCCGAGCGATCCTCGGTGCGCAGGCCGTCGCAGCTTCGGTCGAGGTTGCGCCACTCGAGCGCGGGCTCGTCCTCGAGCTTCTGGATGAAGTGGCAGTGCCAACGCAAGCGCCCGGCGAAGCTCTTGAGCGAGGCGAGGTGTCCGGGTTGGCGATCCGTGCGTTGGCGCAGCGCGGCGCGTCGCGCCTCGACGCCATGATGCGCTTGCCGGATCGAGAGTGTGCCAAAAGCGAAGTGGGGACTCAGCCGGCTGCACGCCTCGAACGCCGTCACTGGGCTCGACATCGCACGGCGGTAGTCGAGGGCGCGCTCGTCCAGGAAGCTCGCCAGCAGCTCGTGGGCGAGGCCTTCTCCGCCGCGCTGGATACGCTGGTGGGTCGGTGGCGCCAATGGCAATGCCTCGCGCGCCGGCGCGCCCTCGTCGAGCGCCGCCGGGGCGGCATCGCGCAGGCGCGTCGGGGCCGGCGTGATCGGGCGCTGCATGCGCCGATGCCAGTGCCGGGACCAACGATCGCGCGTGGCCAGCCGACGCACCACGCCGTTGTCGGGCCACTCGTGCATGGCGATACCGCGAGCGCCCAGCCAGGCGCGCACGCGCTCGTCGCGGGCATAGCTCCAGGCCGTGCCTGTCTCCTCGTGGGCGTAGACAGCCGTGATGGGACCAGCCAGCCGGACCAGGCGCTCGAACGCCTCGGGCAGGTCCGCCCGGACGACGCACAGACGCACCCCACGGGCGGCCAGATCGTGGCGCAGCGACCGCAGGCAGCCGACGAGGAAGTCGTAGTGGCGCGCGTCGGCCTCGGGTTGGCGCCAGGCCTCGGGCTCGAACGGATACACACAGATCACCGGCCCAGCGGCGGCCGCCGCGGCGAGCGGCTCATGGTCGGCGACCCGCAGGTCGCGTTTGTACCAGACGACGTGCACAGTCCACCCCGCGCAATAGCCCAACCGTCGAGGCGTTCGTCGCCGTCGGCTGGTCGGTTTTCGCGCGGCACCTGGAGGCATCCGAGCCCGCCGCGGTCGCGCCCGTCGAGCGCCGGGAGCCAGCGTTGCCATGGCGGGCTCA